>JAAVAG010000076.1 GCA_014804185.1 Lachnospiraceae bacterium | reverse complement strand
GGATGGTGGTGATTCCCATGTCATCTCCCAGAATGCCCTTATACAGGTCATAGTTCCAGGAACCGTCGAACCATGCGCCCAGTCTGTGATCCTCAGCCAGTTCGGAAACGGAAATCTCGCCGTCAAAAGCGCATTTCGGATTGGAGATCAGGTCAATGAGATAATTGGTAACCGCAACGCCTTTTGCGCTGTTCCAGTCAACGCCTGCGGAAAGATCGCTTCCGTCCGGTCCGAAAATGCTCAGGCCTGCGCCGTAGTAATAGCATCCCAGCTTCCAGCCGCCTGCGGACTCAAAATAATAATTGTATACATTGTCCCCTGTGTCCTTTGCCATGATTTTCTCCAGGGAGGTTACATCGTCCTCGCTGAGAATTGTCTTGTCATAGAACATAAAGAACGTATTGTGCGTAAAAGGAATCGCATAAATAGCGCCATCCACGGATACGGTGTCCACAACGGCCGGTGCCATTTCATTCTTCACCATCTCTTCCGCCGCGCCGCCCAGACGTGCGATAGCCCCGGCTTCCACCAGAAGAGGGAGCTGGTCGTTTGCGAACATGAACACATCCGCGCCCGCGCCCACATCCTTGAGCAGTTCATCCTGCAGTTTGTCCTCGCCCACGATGCCGGTAGTCCAGGTGATATTGTACTCGGGATGCTCCGCCGCAAAAGCTTTCTGCATCTGATCCATGGCGCCGGTATCGATCTGGTTCTGCGGGCACCATACTGTCAGGCTGATATCCTGCACTTCGCCGTTCCCCGCGCTGCCCGCGCCGTCTGCGCCGCCCGTATTCTGCGAATCTCCGTTTCCGGAACCTTGATTGCCCTGTGTCTTGTCATCTCCGCAGCCGGTCATGACCGTAACAGCCATTGCCGCCGTCAGCAGGAGAGTCAAAAACTTTTTCATTTTCATTTCTTTATCCTCCTCTTTTTCAAAAAAGTTTCGAAAAGTTTTGTTAAATATTACTATAGACCAGCTTCCTTTTTCTGTCAAGAGAGAAAATTGTGCATTTCTTCTATTTTTTGTAGTATTTTTTGTGTTCTTTGTGTATTTTGTATATCGTTTCTAAACTTTTCACGAAACAAGATCACGAAAAATATCATCGTCAAGTTTCGCGTATTTCCGCGTCTCAAGCGTTTTTCAGTCCCCGAAAGTTTAGCTGGAAACCTTGTTTTTCCGCTATTGTATTGCTATAATAAAACCATCCGTCAGACTTCTTATTGTCATTTTAAATAAAATTTTACCGGGAGGCCGATTTATGGCTACAATCAATGAAATTGCAGCGAAACTCGGAGTATCAAAGAGCACCGTTTCCAAAGGTCTGAACGATGCGCCGGATATCAGCAGGGAAATGCGCAAAAAAATACTGGAGACCGCCGTCGAACTGGGATATGTCAACAAACGCATGCACAAAAGAGAGCAAAAACTCTGTATTCTGATCGAGAATATGGATTATAAAAGTCCCAACCAGTTCGGCCACGACATTGTTCTGGGCTTTAAACAGATGGCCGAGCCGGACGGCTGGATCGTGGACGTCGTCCCCGTGGACACAGAACTGCAGAAAGGTTCTCCCTACGGGGTATTTATGATGGAGCACGGCTATCAGGCTTCCTTTGTTCTGGGATTTTCCCTCCTGGATCCCTGGATGCAGGAATTTCGCACCACCAGAGTCCCCACTGTCCTCTATGACAATTATATCAAGGACAATCCCCATGTCGCCTCCATAGGCTGCGACAGCCAGGAGGGTTTTGAGCTGGCCGTCAGACACCTGACACAGCTTGGGCACAAAAAAATAGGCCTGATATCAGGCCCTCTCGATTCCTATATTCTGAAAGCCAGATACAATGCCTATCTGGGCGCCATGGAGAAATATGGATTGGAAATCAATGAAAATTTCATCGGACTGGAATACTATGTGACGGAATCCACCCGGAAATACATTCCCAGGCTGTTGGCGGAGGGGGTCACCGCCATCCTCTTCTCCCACGATATCCGCGCGATCTCCGCCATTACTTACTGTGATGATCAGAATATCCGTATTCCTCAGGACGTCAGCCTGGTGGGCTGCGACGATCTGCCCATGGCCTCCTACACCCAGCCGCCCCTGACCACCATACGGCAGGATAGGCTTGCACTGGGAAAATGCGGCTTTTACGCCCTCTCCTGCCTGCTTAATCAGGTCGTCATCGGTTCCATTCTGCTGCGCGCTCCGCTTGTGGTGAGAAGTTCCACGGGTCCCGCCCCCGCTGCGCCGTAAGCATTTTTCATCTATGCCGCAAGGTCTTTTCTGTTGTATATCCATGCGCCGGCCGCCAGTACTGCCGCCGCGCAGCACAGCCCGGACAGTACCAGTCCCCATTCCACATTCCCTCCCGGAAGGATTCCCGCGGCGTCGCTGTAAGAATAGGGCGTGACATATTTCAGCCAGTCCGCCTGATCACTCACGTTCCTGAACAGCTGCAGAAAATACAGGCACATGGACATGCCGATAAACAGTCCCATGGACATTTTTCTCAAAAACGCGGAGATACCCATGCAAAGCAGCATGACTTCCGTATGCATACAAAACTGTGCGAAGTGATACAGCAGAAACTTCTTCCACTCCATGTTCTCACCGGCGGCGGCAAACGCCCCGATTCCCACCGTCGTACATACCACATTGAAAAAGAGCACCATCACAAATGCCGCCAGCGCTTTCCACAGAATCACCCATGTCCGGCTCACAGGCATGGTAAACAGAAACTCCGCCGTATGTCCTCCTTCTTCTTTACACAGCATGCCGCCCCCCAGGATGGCCGCCAGCATGCCGCCTCCGATGGAGAGAACCGCTCCCGCCTCAATGCCGTAAAAGCCTATTGCCGTGGTCAGATCGATCCGATCCATACCAAATGCCGCAGAAAATCCTCCCAGATTCGCGTAAACTTCCGTCATCTCTGCCGCCTGATCCGCCATCTGCGGATAAATCATCATAAAAATAAAATTCATCCCCGCTATTACAGCGGTCCAGATCAGCAGCGTCTTTCTGTTTTGTCTCAGTTCATGCTGGAATATTCTCATTTTTCTTTCTCCTCGTAGTAATGCATCACAATCTCCTCCAGCGCGGGCTCGGTAATGGTCAGATCCGTCAGTTCCTGTTCTCCCAGTCTGCGGATCAGTTCCCGGATATCCCCTTTATAGAGATAGCTTTCTTTCCCCTGCGCGGTTGTTGCCGTCACTCTCTTTGCGCTGCTTTTGCGCAGACTCTCCACGGTGCTCACCCGGATCAGTCTTCCCTCCCTGACAATACCCGCATGGCGGCAGTGCTCCTGTATCTCCCCCAGCACATGGGAGGAGAGAAAGATCGTAGCCCCTTCGGCACTGCGCTCCCGAAGGATGCGGAAAAATTCCTGCTGCATCAGAGGATCCAGGCCCGAAGTGGGTTCGTCCAGTATGTACAGATTGGGCCTGTGCTGCATGGCACAGACAATACTGACTTTTTTGCGGTTTCCCAGGGAAAGTTCCTCCACCTTTCTGCCTGTATCCAGTTCCAGACGCTCGCACAGTCGTTTCGCCTCCTGTCTGCAGTCCGCCCGGCGCAGCCCGGCCGCCATGGCGATTACTTCCGACACCCGCATGCCGCCATAGAACATGGTTTCTGAGGGCATATAGCCTACCCTGGCAAGTATCTTCTTTTTCTCCCTGCCGCAGTCCATGCCCAGCACTCTGCGCTCCCCTCTCTCAGGCGTGATCAGTCCCAGCAGGCAGCGGATTGTGGTAGACTTTCCCGCGCCGTTGGGTCCGATAAAGCCAAAAAAATCACCCTCCTCCACCTGCAGATCCATATCCAGTATTCCTCTGTTTTTGCCGTAATACTTTGTCATTCCCCTGGTTTCTATGGCATTCATTCCGCCTCCTCCTTTCCTGTCAGCGAAGCCTTTCTCTTTTTTTCTTCCGCTTTCAGTTCCCGCAGCAGTTCATTGAGTCTGCGGCTCTCCCTCATATAAAAACGTTCTATCAGAAAGGCGAAAAGTATATAATACGCTGCCATGACTGCATAAAACACCACTCCCACTGCCGCGCCGTGGGGAATTCCCTCAAACCAGCCAAAGACCTGGCCTGTCAGCACCGTAAGCCCATATGGGAAGAATATCCAGCCCAGCAGCCGAAGCCGGTACTCCCATTTCCCATATATTCTGTCCCTGATAAAGAGCAGTTTCTGAATCCAGGCCGCCCCATATGCCAGTATCCCCATCTCCAACGCGCACAGGAACCCGATCATATCGCTGCCGGCAATAAATTTTTCCATCAAATACAAAAACACCATCACGAAACCATGCATACATGCCATGATCTCCGCATCCAGCTCATGTTTGAACCACTCCGTCCACCTGTCCCTCCATCTGTTCATCCGTCTCTCCCCTTTCTATTTCAAAAGCATCCGCAGCCGCCTGGCATAATGCCGCGATATCACAATTTTTTCCCCGTTCTCCATAGTGGCAATAATACGGTTTCCCATAGTGCTGGTGAATTCTTCCACACGCCCCAGATTCATCAAAACCGACTTGGACGCTCTCAGATAATTTCTTCCCGCCAGTTCTTTTTCCAGTCGTTCCAGACTCCCGGACACCTGCCACACTCTGCTTGCAAGGCACGCAAACACTTTCTTGTCCACCGACTCAAAATAAAAGATCTCTTCCGGGTCAAGCAGCGCGGACCGGTCTCCGTCCGTTCCCCGGTACCGGCGTTCTTTTGCCAGGATGGCGTCTCTCAGTTCCCGAACCCTCTCTGTTTCCTCCGTGCAGTAAATGACGACCTCAACCTCCTCTGCCTCCTGACTACAGTCTGCTGCCGGATCGCCCATCTCGCGTTTTACAATTCGCACTTTCATACCCGTCACCTCACATTTCTCCACTCCTGCAACACCTCTCCTTTGTCAAGCATACCGTTTTCCCGCACAAAAAACAATGCGGAAATGGCTGACCGGTCATTTCCGCATTGCAAGCTGCATTTCCTTATTTTTTTCGGTGCATTATATCGTGGAACTCGTAAACAGGCTCTTCACGTGCTGAACTTCTTCCTGTGTCGCCTTTGCCGCAGGAACATAATAGGATTTCTCCCGAGCGATCTGATACAGTTCCTCCTGGGACTGTTCACAGGCGCTGCGGAACTGCTTTAAAGTGTTCTTCAATTCCTTGTTCTCCGTCTGGGGAATCATCTCCGCATATCTGATCAGTTCTCCGTTGATCCCCGTCAGGGTATCCGCCACCATTGTCTTTTCGTTCATCTGCATCTTTTCGTTCCCTCCCTTACTGCAAAAACTTCATAAGCTGCTGCTTGTTTTCCATTGCCGATCTTGCGCCTTTTTCAAAAAACTGCTTTACTTTGGCATCGTTTGCCGCCTGCGCATAGTCCTGCATTTTGCAGTGTGTCGTGTCATATCCGCCAATCAGATGGCGGAGGTTCTGTAATTCCAGTTCTGAAATATTGGACATTTTCTACCTCCTTTTAAAAAAGTGCCTTTCGGCACTGCTTGTCTGCCAGTCTTAGTATGCGCAGACACTGTTTCTCTATGCATCGGCTGCGTTTTCGCCAAAAAAATCCTGCCCGATATCCGGCAGGATTTTCCATTTGACCGACAAAACAACGGATGACACGCTCTGCGTGTCATCCGTTGTTTCATCAAATAAAATTTGCAAAGACAGAGGCGGCGATCACCGTCAGCACCCCGGCGACAACAATGGACAGACTGCTCATGGCGCCCTCCACCTCCCCCATCTCCATGGCCCTGGTGGTTCCCAGCGCATGGGAGGAAGTGCCTATGGCCAGCCCTCTGGCCACCGGTTCATTGATTTTTGCTATTCTCAGTACGGTATCCGCGGTCACGTTCCCCAGAATCCCTGTGATGCATATGGACACTACCGTCAGCGTCACAATGCCGCCCATCTTCTCCGACATTCCCATGCCGATGGCGGTTGTGATGGACTTGGGCAGCAGCGTCACATACTGCCTGTGGTCCAGTCCAAACAGCAGACTTACACACAAAATGCTGATCATGGCTGTCAGCACCCCGGCAGTAATGCCGGCAAAAATCGCCAGCGGATATTTCTTCAGAAGCGTCAGCTGCCGATACAGCGGAATCGCCAGGCTGACCGTGGCCGGAGTCAGAAAATAGCTGATATATCCTGCTCCGGCATTGTAAGTCTCATAGTCCACATCCAGAGCCAGCAGCACGCCGATAATGATGACGGCTGCCATAAGCAGAGGATTGCAGATTGCCAGTTTCACCTTTCTTTTCAGCAAAAGACCGATTTCATAGGCGGCAAAAGTGAGCACGACTCCGAAGAAAAGTGAGTTCGTCAGAAATTCTTTCACTCCTTTTTCCTCCTCCGCAGAATAAACTGCGCCGTCCATCCCGTAACGATCATGACCAGAGGCGTACTGATCAAAACCGCTGCGATCAGCGGCAGGGCCATCTGTTTTAATTCCTCCATTGCCGCCATGATTCCCACCGCGGCCGGGACAAACATGACCGCCATAATATTTACCAGATAATCCGCCGTCTCCTCCACCTTTTTCAGCGGAATAACATGTGTGGTCAAAGCAGCCAGCATGAGCAGCAGGCCATATACGCTGGCCGTCACCGGCAGCGGGATCAGGTACTCCATAGCCTCCGCTGCGAAAGATACCGCCAGAATGATCATAAGTTGTTTCACATATTTCATTTTGATCCCCCTCCGCCCGTCTCCATATCTTTCCTCTCTACATGAAGGTAACCATATATCTCCCGTTTTCCCACACCGCGGTCCCTGGCCACCTGCTTCATGGCGCTCTTTTCGTCCATTCCCTGTTTCTCGTAAAACGCCATATGCTCCTCCACGGACATGGTTTCCCAGGCGGCAGTCTGTTCTTTTCTCTTTTCCTCCCGGCTCATCCCCTCCACCACCAGCACATATTCTCCCCGCGGCTCCTCCGACCGATACATCTGCAGAGCGCCGTCGAGTGTGGTGGGAACGACTGTTTCAAACTTTTTCGTCAGTTCCCGGCACAAAGTAATTCTGCGTTCTCCCAGCGTCTCCCGCAGCAGTTCCAGCATGCGGACCAGATGGTGGGGCGCTTCATAGAGCACGATGGTCCTGGTTTCTTCTTTCAGTTCCTCCAGCACCTCCGCCCTCTCCTTCTTGTCCATCGGAAGAAACCCCTCGAAGCAAAAACGCCTGGTGCTGAGCCCCGACAGGGTGAGCGCGGCGATACAGGCCGCGGGTCCCGGCAGCGCCGTGACAGGGATGCCGTTTTCCTGGCACATCCGCACCAGCACCTCTCCCGGATCCGAGATCGCCGGCGTCCCTGCGTCGGTAATCAGCGCTATATTCTTTCCCTCCTGAAGCTGTCCCACAAGCTGCCTGGCCTTTTCCACCCTGTTGTACTCATGGTAGCTTGTCATAGGCGTATGGATCTCAAAATAATTTAACAGCCGGATGCTGTTCCGGGTGTCTTCCTCAGCGATCAGATCTACACTTCCCAGTGTCTCCTGCACCCTGGGCGTCATATCCTTCAGATTGCCGATAGGCGTGGCGCACAAATACAATGTTCCTGACATTCCTTATTCAACCTTTCTCCTGCCCCTGTCTTCAATAGCCATACACATCATAAATCTCCTGTGTATACTTTCCGGGCTCACGGTAAACAATCAACGGTTTCTCCACTGTCATGCGCGGCTTTCCTCCCCGCACTCCTTCTATCAGCAGCATGTTCGGCTCTCTGTCCACAAAGGGATAGACCAGACGCATCCGCTTGGGTTCCAGCCGGAAACGGGTCATCGTCACAATGATTTCCGCCAGCCGGAAAGGACGGTGCACCATATAAAAATGCCCGCCGGGTTTTAAAAGCCGCGCCGCACCGGATACCACATCCTCCAGGGTGCAGCAGATTTCATGCCTGGCGAGGGCCCGAGGGGCGTTCGGGCTCTGCAGTCCATGGTTCCCGATCATATAAGGCGGATTGGATGTGACAACATCAAAGGAGGCGGGTTCAAAAATCCGATCCGCCTCCCTGATATCTCCGGTGATGATCTCTATCTTCTCCGTCAGGCAGTTCAGCGCCACGCTGCGCCTTGCCATATCCGCGCTCTCCTCCTGAATCTCCAGTCCGGTCAGATGCTCCGCCTCTGTCTTTGCCTCCATCAGGATCGGTATAATCCCTGTACCTGTTCCGATGTCCAGCACTCTGTCCCCTTTTCCGGCTCCGGCAAATCCGGACAGCAGAACTGCATCCATCCCAAAGCAGAATTTTTCCGGGTTCTGGATAATACGATAACCGTTTCTCTGCAGTTCGTCCAGCCGCTCATGTTCTTTCAGTTCAATCGTCATCCAGCTTTGACTTTCCTTCCCGTTTTTCTATCTTTTCCTGCTTTTCCAATTCTTTCAGTTCTTTCATCTCCTCATTAGAGAGGTTCAGCCTGTCCTTTTTCCCATGCCTGCGCCGGAATTTCAGCTGGCTGACATTGTATTCCTTAATCTCTTTCTCGTCGTTCACATCCACCACGACCTTCACCAGCTGACGCAGCACATTGACGCTGTGCACCTCGCCTTTCAGCCCGTCGTCTGTGGTCACAAAATCCCCTATGCCCGGAAGTCGTCTGTTCAGTTCTTCATAGGTGTCCTCCTCATGCTTTAAACAACACATAAGCCTGCCGCACACCCCTGAAATCTTGGTGGGATTCAGAGAGAGATTCTGCTCCTTTGCCATTTTAATGGAAACCGGTATAAACTCCGACAGATGCGTGTGACAGCACAGAGACCTGCCGCAGATCCCGATGCCCCCCACTATTTTCGTCTCGTCCCGGACGCCGATCTGCCGCAGTTCGATCCTTGTGCGGAACACCGCCGCCAGATCCTTTACCAACTCGCGGAAATCAATTCTCCCGTCCGCCGTAAAATAGAACAGCACCTTATTATTGTCGAACGTATACTCCGCATCGATCAGCTTCATCTCCAGTCCATGCTTGCGGATCTTTTCCAGGCAGATTTGAAACGCCTCTTTTTCTTTTATCTTGTTGGCGCTCTCCTGTTCCAGATCTTTCTGATTCGCTATGCGAAGCACAGGCTTCAGCGGCTGTACCACCTTGTCGTCCGGCACTTCCCGGGGTTCCGAAACCACCGTTCCGAATTCTATACCCCTGGCCGTCTCAACGATCACATAGCTTCCTTTTTTAACATGAAACCGCCCCGGATCAAAGAAATAGATCTTTCCCGCGGTGCGAAACCTCACTCCTATTACTTTTGTCATCTATAACCTCCTGTGCCCTGCAAAGATGCCTTATCTCCCGCAGGTACTCCTTAACCATGCTCTTTGATTTCCAGCAGCAGCAGTTCCATGGTGAGTTCAAAATTCACATTCGCGCGCAGCCGGCTCTTCGCCTTTTCCAGCGCTCCCAGAACACACTCTATTCCCTCATAGGAAGTTCTCCCCGCCACCTTGCGGATATTCTGGATCTCTTCCCGGAAGACCAGATGATTGACATCATTGGTCGCTTTGAACAGAAGAACGTCCCTGTACCAGACGGAAATCATGTCCAGATAGTCATTCACATCCATCTTATAATCCGAAATCTTTTTTATGTCGGCAACGATCTCGGTGACATCCATTTCCTTTATATATTTCAGCAGTGCCACCGCCTCCTGCTTGACCGTCTCAAAGTCCTCGCTGGAAGCCAGCATTTTGGCTTTTCCTACATTTCCTCTCGCAAACGCCACGCACACCTGCGCCCTGTAGTCCGGAATCTGCAGCTCCCGCATCAGATACTCCCGCATCTGCTCATCGCCCACCGGCTTCATGTTCAGAATAACACTGCGGCTCAATATTGTCTGAAGCATGGAATTTACATTGGCGGTAAGAAGCAGGATCACCGCATAGGCCGGCGGCTCCTCCAGCGTTTTCAGCAGCGCGTTCTGCGCCTGCGGCGTCATCTTCTCCGCCTCGTTCACAATATATACTTTATAGGGGCTGCTGTAGGGCTTCAGAATAATGTCGTTGTTGATCTGCGTGCGCACATCCTCCACGCCGATGGTATTGGGCTTTTCGTGGGTAACCTGTATGATATCAGGCTGATTCCCGCTCAAAGCCTGTCTGCAGGAGCGGCACTTCTGACAGGGCCTGCCCTCCCCGGCCTCGCACTGCAGCGCTGCCGCAAAAATTCTGGCAATAAACTCCTTGCCGGATCCCTTTTCCCCGTTGATGATATAGGCGTGAGAAACCTTCCCTGTCTTCAAAGCATTCTCCAAATGCTCCCTGATCTGTTCCTGACCGATAATATCCTGAAATCCCGCCATTTTTCCTCCCTTTCCTTTTGTAACCTCCCCGATTATCCTGTCCGCAGTCCTCTCTTATGTGAATATATCCAGCAGCAGTCCCCTGATCTCCCCGATCTTGCTGAGAATCGCCAGATTGTCCTGCTCGTCTTTCACCAACTCCTGCGCCAGTTCATCCAAAGTCTCATCCACCAGCCGGATGATCCCGTAAACCCTGTGCCGCCCGCGCCTGTCCAGAAAGTTTTCTCTGGAAAAGGAATGAGAACGGGTCACCACTTCGTTCAAAAATTCTTTCACCAGTCCCCGGTATCTGCGCATATCCGCCAGATCCCGCCTTTTAGCCAGTTTCTGCCCCTGCATGGTGATATCCTCCATCAGTGTCTGAAGCCTGGCCTGCAGTTCTGCCTCCTCAATATGGCTGGCGAGCGTAAACTTAAAAGCGCCGTCATTTTGTGCCGCCTCCTGCGTCTGCTGGATCGGCTGCGGCTGCTGCATCTGCTCAACTCTGATTGCCATACGCCCACCTCCTTTCTGCTTTCTGTCCCGGCAATATCGTCTGAATTACCCCTGCTCGGCCGTCAGTCCACCGTAACCACGTGTATCATATCCGTATTTCCTGCGATTCCCAGCGGAACCCCCGCTGTTATGACCACGGTATCGCCCGTTTTCACCAACCCGGCCTGTTTGCTCTTGCAGACCGCCTCTTCAAACAGCGCATCCGTGGTTTCCTCTTTTTGAATGATCAGCGGATTAACGCCCCACAACAGATTCAGCTGTCTCTGTACCTTTTCATCCAGCGTACAGCCAATCACCTGACATCCCGGTTTATATCGTGCGATCATATTTGCCGTAAAACCGGACATCGTCACCGTAATGATTGCGGCCGCATGCAGATCCATGGCCACGCTGCAGGTTGCGTGAGAAATCGCGGTGGTAATATCCGGCGCCCCCTCCAGTTCCGCCTGATACTGATGCACACCGAAGTGATAGTCGATTTCCCGCTCCGCACGCTCCGCGATCCTGGCCATCGTCCTGACCGCTTCCGCAGGATAAAGTCCTGCGGCGCTCTCCCCGGAGAGCATAATCGCCGTAGTGCCGTCATAAATCGCATTGGCAATATCCGTTGTCTCCGCTCTGGTGGGGCGGGGATTCTTGATCATGGATTCCAGCATCTGCGTAGCCGTGATCACATGCTTGCCCTGCATTACCGCCATCTTTATCATTTTTTTCTGTAATATAGGCACTTCCTCCATGGCCACTTCCACACCCATGTCGCCCCGTGCCACCATAATGCCGTCCGATGCCCTGAGAATCTCCTCCAGATTATTGATCCCCTGCATATTCTCAATTTTGGCGATGATCTTCATCCTGCTCTTGTGATCGTCCAGGATCCTGCGCACCTCCAGGATATCCTCCCTGGTTCTGGCAAAGGAAGCAGCGATAAAATCAAATCCATGTTCGATGCCGAAAAGAATGTCGCTTCTGTCCACATCACTGATATAGGGCATGGACAACACCGCCCCAGGCACATTGACTCCCTTATGATTGGATACAAAACCGCCGTTGACCACCCGGCAGACAATATCATTGCCGGTGATTTCCTCCACAGTCATCTCAATCAATCCGTCGTCGATCAATATCGTCGTTCCCACACTGATATCATTTTTCAAATTCTGATAGGTGATGGACGCTCTCTCCCGGGTACCCATAATCTCGTCTGTCGTCAGAACAAAAGTCTGACCACTCTCAAGCATCACTCTGCCGCCCTCAAAATCCCGCAGGCGGATTTCCGGCCCCTTGGTATCCAGAAGCGTGGCCACCGGCAGTCCCAGT
>JAAVAG010000075.1 GCA_014804185.1 Lachnospiraceae bacterium | reverse complement strand
TCCAGTTCTCCCTGTGCCTCTTCCTCCCTGCCGCGCACCCATTCCCCGTTTAAATCATTTTCCTCCACCACCGCCATCCACTCCAGAATCTTTTCCAGATAGGCCTGTCCCACTCTTTCTTTCATGTATTCCACAGCCTGCCGCCTCAGAACGGCTCCCTGATCATCCGCGGCATTGGATACTCCTGTCACCTCCGCCTGCTCCAGACGCAGTGCCAGCAGATCCCTGCTAAAAAGGGTCACAATATGTTCTTCGCAGATAAAATTTCGGTTCATGTACTCCGTCAGGTGTTCCGCGGCCGCTTCATAGGACGGAATACCTGATCCGTAGGAGACATCCACAAAAAACAGGCCGTACTGCCGCAGCAGTTCTCTGTGATATTCCGCAAGGACACTGTTCATCCCCGTATCCGTCACGCATTCTATCTCCAAAATCATGGTGTTTCGCCTGGCCCCCTCCACCAGAGTCAGGCAGAGGGAAATTACCACCGTAAGTGTAAGCGTAAGAAAAATCGTCAAATATCCTTTCACTCTGTCTCCTTATGTTCCCCGCGCTACAGACGGTTCGTCTGTCTGGTTATTTTGTCAAAGAGCGTGTCAAGAATGCTGCCGATCTGGTTCTTGAAAATAATCACCAGTCCCACCAGCACCACGATGATCAGAATGACTTCCACCGTCCCCATACCGTCTTCTTCTTTCATAAAGTTTCTCCAGGTCTTCAAATTGTTCCTGTTCCCCGTGCTTTTGTTCCTGTTTCCCATGCTTTTGTTCCTATTTTCTACACTTTTGTTTTCCATACGTTTCCTCCTGTTTTCTTTCCTTTATTTATCCTATATTTCCAAACGCCGGAATCATGATCATTGTCAGAACCATTCCCAGCATCATAACCATCGGCACCAACAGTCTGGTAGACGCCTCCTCTCCCCTGCGGCGTGCCACATATTTTTGATTTTCCTGCGCCCGCAGCGCCTCCTCCCGCATTCTTCCGATCAGTTCCCTGTTTCCTGTCTTCAGATTCTGTGACAGCAGAGCGCTCAGTCTGATATATTCCTGCCTGCCGCAGCGTCTGCCAAACGCCTCATAGCATTCGCTCTCGTAAATACCGCTGTCCAGTTCTCGGCAGGAAAGTCTCATTTCCTCATATACATATCCCCTGCCGTCTCCGGCACCGCCGGAAGCCGCCGTCCTCTTCCAGGCGCCCGGCACAGTCATTCCCGCCCCCAGATAAAGAGCAAGCTTTGTAACCACATTACAATATTCCTCCTCCAGCGCCGCATCCCTCTCCCTGAGTTTTCTCTCCACTTTCCGGCTGCGGCCCCGGAAAACCAGGAGCATACAGCCGCATGTCAGGCCGAGGACCGCCGCTGCAGGATGTTCTTCTTTTTCCTCCCAGGATATTCTTTCCCCCGCAATTTCCCGGGGAAGCTCCCATCTCTCTTCATAGGCGCTGCGCGCATCGCTCTCCTGCAGCGTCCCCCGCAGCGCCTCCTCCCACTGCTCTCTGGCAGTCGCCTCAGGGAAGCACACTTTTATCTTCCATGTGCTGCTCTCCTCAAAGCCTTCACACTGAAAAGCCGCGGTCAGTTCCACTTCCTCCTCCCGTCCGTATATTCCCTGCTGCAAAGTTCCGTCTGCGCTTATGATTTCCGGTCTGCTGCTCCGCCAGGAGATTTCAAACGGATAGCCGCTTATCCTGTCTGGAAGATCCATCGGTCCCGTGATAGCTGTCATGCTCTCATTTTTCCCCTGCATCCGTTTCTCCAGAATATCCTTTGCCTCCAGATATAAACCCTGCAGTGTCTCCTCCGTATAAAGCCGCTCCCTGATCTCCAGCTGTACCTCCTGCCTGCTGCCATCCTGCCGTCTCATGGACAATGCCGCATACCGGCTGCCCTCCCCGAAAGGATTTCTCCGCACCCATGTCACATCTTCCGCCGCGCCGCGGCAAAAAATTAGAACCGCTGCCGCGGTCAGAATTCCCGCCATCCCGATCTTAAGCAGTGCCGCCAGCAGATCCGTATAATAATTTTCCAGCAATTTTTCCGCGGTTTCTCCGGGATACAGCTTTTTCAGCTTTTCCCTCCTTTTATCCGCGGCCCCGGTTGCCGCAAGCCTGCCCCAGATCCGCATATAGATTTTTCTCGATAGTTTTCTTACCATATTTCCTTTCCCGCATTTCTCATCCCACCCGGATGTCCAGCACTTTTTCCGTAAGCAGGGCAGATGCCAGATAGACCGCCAGCAGCAGACTCATCACCATAATGCCGGCGAGGTTGTGGTACAGCATGTCAAAATATTCCGGATTGCCCCACCGGACATACAGCACCAGCAGAAACGGAATGACATTCATGATTTTCCCTTCCAGTTTTCTGCCGCTGAGCAGGACGTCTATCTCCGCGGATGTTTTCAGTCTGACATTCAGCGCCTCCACGGTTCCGGCAATCACCTCCGCCGGATTGCCTCCGCTCTTATGAGAGATATCCAGAACTTCCGCAAACTCCTGAATATAGGTGCTTTTGGCTCTGCATCCTAACGACATAAGCAGCCGCTCCAGCGGAATATTGTTATGCATCCCCCGCACAAGTTCTTCCAGTTCCCGCACAATACGTCCTCCGGCGCCAAACAGCATCCGCATGTCCCCCATGCTCTCATAAAAGGCATTCTCTATGGAATATCCCGCTCTCATGCCCGCCGCCACCGACATGATACATTCCTGAAACTGCTTTTCCAGTTCTCCGGTCCTTTTCTTCTCCAGTGCGCGGCAGGCCCTGCAGAAATGTCGCGCAGCCAGAGGCAGAAACAGCGGCAGGCTCCAGGCGCTGCGGTAAAAAAACCACGAAAAGAAACATGCCGCCCCCAGACTCTCAGCCAGACTCCACAGCACCTGCACCGGACAGGTACAGACCAGCTGCCTTAAGCTTTTCACAATGTATCAACTCCCCTTTCTGTAAAAGTTTTCCCGACACCCTGCCGTCTTCCTCCTCCCCCTCCTCCTCAAACGCAAAAAGCGTATGAAGTTCTATCCTGCCGTCCCTGAAACCGTCCACTTCACAGATCTCCAGCACCTTTCTGGTTTTATCTCTGATTCTTCCCAGGTGAATGATGATATCGATCCCGGCAGCTATCTGCTGACGGACCGCCTGCAGCGGCAGTTCCATCCCCATCAGTACCATAGTCTCCAGCCTGCTCAGCATATCCCGCGCACTGTTTGCATGTCCCGTGGACATGGAACCCTCGCCGCCCGTATTCAGGCACTGCATCATGTCCACCGCCTCGCTCCCCCGCACCTCTCCTACGATGACCCTGTCCGGCCTCATACGCAGCGCCGTCCGGATCAGATCCCGGATGCTTATGGCGCGGCATCCCTCTATATTGGCATTGCGGGTCTCCAGACGTACCAGATTCGCAATGCCCTGAACCTGCAGCTCCGCGCTGTCTTCGATGGTGATCACCCGCTCCCCTTCCGGTATGTAGTTGGTCAGCACATTCAGAAATGTGGTCTTGCCGGATCCTGTCCCGCCGCTGATAAAGATGTTATAGCCCGCCCTGACCAGTATCTTCAGATATTCCGCCGCCTCCGGGCTGACCGATCCAAATGCAATCAGCTGCTGCATGGTAATGGGGTTTTGGGGAAAACGCCGTATTGTCACAGCAGGTCCCCCTATGGCAACCGGATCCAGAACCACATTGACCCGCTCACCGTTTTCCATCCGCGCATCCACGATAGGCGAGGCTTCGTTTACCGTGCGGTTACAGCCCGCCACAATACGCTGTATCAGATCTTTCAGCTTTTCCGCTGAGGAAAAACACTTTTCGGACTCGCTGATCCGGCCCTCCCTCTCCACAAAAATATGTTCCGGCCCGTTGATCATGATCTCCGTCACCTGTTCGTCCTCCAGAAGCGTCTGCAGGATATCCCATCTGCGCAGGGAGCAGAAAATATCTCTTTTCAGTTCCTGCCGCTCCCGGACAGGAAGAATTTTCAGATAGCCGTCGCTCCCGATCACCTCATCGATAATATCCCCGATCTTCTCATCCGATATTTCTCTGCTGTAATCGATTCGCTTCAGCACATTTGCGCGAATCTCCTCTTTGAGTGTCTCATACGCTTTCATCTCCGCCTTCCAGATCCTCCTCTATGACTTTTCTGACATACGCCGCAAGTTCCCCCTTTGTAAATTGTTCCAGCCCGGAGGGCGTCTCATGGATCGCCCTGTATTCCCGGATGCCGGACCATTCAGAAACCGGCGGCAGACGCTGTTTCCGCGTCTTCTCCAGAATATCTTCAAACTCGTTCATACGCAGCAGATGCTCATACTGTTCCACCTTGCTTCTGGCGGGCCCGTCTCCGCATATGATCGTATAAATACGGTCACACATGCGCAGCAGTTCAAAAATTCCCTGCAGTCCTTCGCTGAGATCCAGGATCACATACTCATATCCTCCCTCACCGGCGATTCTGCCAAGCAGCGTCTTCCACTGCCCTGCAGTGATGTATGCAAGATTCTGTCCCGCATAGACAGGCGGAATATAAAACAGCGCCCCCGTTTTCTTCTCCACAAGTCTCATGCGGTACCTGAACTTCTCTTCGTCTTCCTCCAGATAATACAGCAGATCAGACAGGTCCTTTCCCCCTTCCTGCCCCAGCAGCCCATTCCACCCCGCGTAATATTCAAAGCTGACATAAAGCGTTTTGTACCGCCCCGCCAGCGCCTGCCCCAATGAGAGTGCAAATGAGGTCTGGAGACATCTGCGGATTGGAGAATACAGGCCCACCAGCCTGGCGCGATTCTCTTTCTCTCTCCGCTGTGCGGATACACCCTGCACATCCGGCAGCCTCTCCAGATACTTTCCTATCATATGGCGGTAAATATTTTCCGCGCTCTGGTACTTGTCCGTCTGCGGCGGGCCGCCGATTTCTCCTCTTTCACTCTCCTTCAGGATCAGCACCTGCCCTGCGGCAAGTTCCCTGACCTCCCCGGCATACACGGACTCGGAAACCACCAACAGTTCCACTTCCTGCCCGCGGACAAACTCCGCCATTTTCCCCGGCTCCGTATATGCGTGGATCTCAAAAGGAAAATCCTCTTTCTTTTTCAGATAATCCGTCATCTGCTGTACATATTCCGCCTCCCTGTCGCACAGCACCATAATCTTGTTTTTCAATCCATGCCGTCTCCCCTTTCTCCTATCCGCCCAGACGCCTCCTGCCGACATAAATCAGAAATCCCGCCAGCATAGGCACTGCCATATGAATATATTTTCCGCTCAGCCAGGCGCTCTCTCCGTTTTCCAGATACAGCTTCCATCTTCCGCTACGCGCAACGTCCCGGATATAAGAAATCAGATATTTCAGACGCTCCGCCCCGCTGCGGTCAGCCAGCAGCCGGACCGCAGCCAGGCACCCTGCCGCTGCCAGCATATACAGAAAATAACTCCACCCGTCCCTCCACGAGAAAAATCCCTCCGTCATCACAAGCAGCTTCACATCACCGGCCCCCAACATGCCAAGCCTGTACAGCGGATACGCCGCCGCCAGATAGATGCCGCACTGCGCAAGATACATCCCCGCAGCGCCCACGCCTCCCATACCGATACTGCGCACAAATCCGCCCGCCATGCCGCACAGAATGATCCCGTTGGAGATTTTTCCACACCTCAGATCCTGTATGCAGGCAGCGCACAGCAATACAAAAAGTATTCCGATACCATCACCACCTTTTTCTGAAATTTAAGTTAAAAATAGAATTTTCGGGAACGAAACTGTTCCCAGATAATAAACAACGGCTGTCACGCTCTGCATGCCATCCTTATGTTTAATAAAAGATTTTGGATCCTGTAAGAGAACCTCACAGGTTGTACGCTGAATTATAAACGTTTCTTTTTCGCTTGTCCATACCCGGACCACAAAAAAATCATTTTTGTTAAATTTCTACAGTGTTCTGTAAAAATAAATGCCGAAAAGCGCCGCAACCCCAGGAAATCCAAGGATTCCCGATGTCAATACAGTCGCCGCATTGATACCCACTCCGCCTTCCATCCCCAGCATGGCTACACCCATATTCGCAAAATATATGGCTGCTGTTCCAAGCACCATGCGCAGCACGAAATTCAGCAGTCCCTCGGATTTCCTGCGGAGCGCGCCAATCAAAAGCACCGCGGCGCACACTGCAACGATTCCTGTAAACCCATTCTGAAAATCCATATGCGCAGTTCCTCCTGCCATGGCTGTCTCTTTACCGCAATATATGTCCCCGCCAAGCCTTTTATTCCTTCCTTTTTACGGATATTCTTGGAATAAACAGGAAAATAGTGACTATAATATTTATATAAAGTTATTTCCTTGTCACGGAAAGGGGATTTTCATGAGAGCATTATTCAGCCAGAACAGACCACAGAACATACCTCCCATCGAAGAAGAACTGGGCTGCCCAAGCCTGCAGGAATCCATAGAAAAAACCCGCGGCGCACTGGAAGCGGCATACGCGGGTTTTGACAACGCAGTAGAACCTGATCTGATCGACTGCTATATATACGAAATCAATGCACAGCTTAAAAAATACAAATATCTCTCCGATCTGGCAGCCCATGAGCATTCACTCCAGGCAGCCGCAAAGCCGGAAGCCTCAGACCAGAAATCCTCTGTTCGCGCCCTGGTCGGCCATGTTTTCGGTTAATTCTCCCCTGCCGTAAGTGAGGCCCGCATATACCATCTGCGAATTCTGCATGACCGGACCGGAGGTATCCTGTCCGGCCAGCTGCACATACGCCTCCTGCAGCCCGCTCATCACGCGGCGGACATGTTCCAGGTACGCCGTGTCGTTTTTGACGTCCGCAAGCGCCAGTTCACGGTTGCAGTACAGATAAAGCTGCAGCAGATGTACCGCCAGTTCCTGTTCCAGATTCAGCGAGGACAACAGTTCACGAATACAGTTTCTTGTCTTGCGGACAGCATCCCTGTACTCCATTCTTTCCTGCCTGCCGTGGGCATCCTCCGCATCCTCCAGATAACACAGTGCCATTTCATACAGAATCTCTATCATCTCCGTTTTATTGGCCTGGGTGATTCTCCGGGTCAGCTCCTGTTTTTTTTCCCTTGTCATTTTTACCTAACCCTCTCTGTCTTTTCTCTCCCTGGCGCTTACTGCAGCAGCTGCAGAACCTGCGACGGCCTCTCGTTTGCCTGGGCGAGCATGGAAGTTCCAGCCTGGGTCAGTATCTGATAAGTGGTATAGTTGGTCATCTCTTCCGCCATATCCACGTCCATAATCCTGGAATATGCCGCCGTCATGTTCTCGCTGGTGATATCCAGGCTGCTGATGGTGGATTCCAGCCTGTTCTGATAAGCGCCCAGTCTGCTCCTGACACTGGAGATATAGTCGTTGGCATCGTTCATGCGCGCAAGAGCATCCTTTGCTCCCTCCGCAGTGGAATAGTCAACATCTTGGATTTTCATATTCGCCAGAGAAATTTTCGGTATTCTCACCGGAAGAATCTGCCCCTCATTGGAGCCGACCTGCAGCCTCATGGCGCCGATTCCGGTCACATCTACCTCTACGTTCTGATATTCATTTCCGATCTGCATGCCGGAAACATCGATGGTTATTTCAAATCCGTTGTCCGCCTTGATAGTCAGTTTATTATCTTCAATCTCACCGGCCACGGCATCGTCGGGAAATCCGTCGCCCAGCGTCACCGACGCTGCCAGCTTGGTTTTGGACGGGTCGTCCGGATCGGGAATCTGATCCACCTGGATGCTGTCAATGGCATACTTCCTCACCGAAACCTCATCCGAAACCGACTGTATTTTAATGTCCACCTCGGAAGTATACGCTTTCAGGTCAAACTCCCCGTTCAGCAGCTTCTGTCCGTTAAATTCCGTGTTCTCCGCAATCCGCTCGATCTCTTCCTTAAGCTGGTCGATCTCCTTTTGTATGAGGTCGCGGTCATGCTCCAGGCCGTCGTCGGATGTGGCCGCATCAGACAGCGTTCCGTTGCACGCTTTCACGGCCAGTTCATTCATTCTCTGCACCATGCTCTGAATCTCCGCCATAGCGCCGTCTGCAATCTCGATAATGGAGACGCCGTCGCTGGCATTCTGCGTCGCCACGGAAATACCCTCGATCTGGGCATTCATTCTCTTGGCCATGGCCAGCCCCGCAGGGTTATCCTTGGCATTGTTGATCTGCAATCCGGAAGAAAGTCTCTGCAGAGACTGACTCAGCAGGCTGTCGTTGGCTGCCAGCGTGTTGTTGGCAAGCATTGCCGATACATTGTAATTAATTCTCATACCTTTCCTCATTTCCGCGCCGTTTTCCTGCGCAAATTAATTCCCGCCCGCTTCGGCGGATATTCTGTCGTACTTCGAAAAATATCACTTCATACTCTGTTTCAATGCCTGAATAAATGTTTTGGCCATCCGGTACAGTTCCCCCGTGCTCTCCGCCCCGGGACTTTCCGTCTCCGACCGAAGCCCTCTGTCCGTCCGGAACAGATCCTCATCCCCGGACGCGCCGCCTTTCAGTATCGGGATCTCCTCCGACACAATGCCCGCCGCCTGCAGGCTCTCCCGCAGCTTCTCCGGCAGATTCAGCAGTTTCTCACGGGTGCTGTCTTTCTCCACCGTCACAAACCCGGATACTTTCTGCTCTTTCAGCGTGAAAGAAGCCGTAATCCCGCCGGACGCATCGGTTCCTGTCGTTACGGACACCCTTCCGCCGGACATCTCCTCATGGCGGATGGTCAGATGGATCGCCGTCATTTCTCCGTCTATTTCTGCCGGAATATCATATTCCTCCGCTTTCGCCGCATGCCCCGCCACATATAACTGCTTATGTATCAGCTGCATGGCTCTCACATCCATGTAGGAATCTTCCGTCCGGAAAGTCAGTTCCTCCGCCGCCCCGGCAAGCTGCTCCGTATATTGTGCATAAGTTTCCCGGGCGCTGCCCGCATCCGTGAGAAGATCCTCCCAGTGATCCATCTGCCGGACTGCCTCCGGCATCTCCTGCAGCCTCTCTCTCTTTTCCCAGATTCCGCGGAACATGCTTCCTCTGTCCTGCCTGAGCGCCGATACGGCCAGCAGATGATCCACCGTGACGGGCAGTTCCAGTTCTTTCAAAAATGCAGCGTCCCCGTCGGGCGCATGCCCTGCTGCTCTCACATTCCGCAAAAGTTCCTGATCGTACTGCCCCTGCGGAAATTCTCTGCTCCAGGCCTCTGTCAGGCCTTTTGTATATCCCGCCGCGATCTGCTCCGTTATGGAAACGCCTCTGGCGTTTAACTGCTCCAGGAATCCGAACTGATCGTCCACCGTAACATCCATTCCTTTTGCCCTGGTGCTGCGCACCGCCGTCAGCAAATTTGCAAAACTGATATCCGCGCCGCTCTCCACCAGCTTCCCGACGGACGCGCCGTCTGTCTTTTCGATCTGTCTGAGCATGCGGTAAATTCCGATATACCCCTCTTTTTCCTCCGGGGTAATGGCTTTGTTCCGCTCCAGATTATAAAGGTATCTGCTGTATCTGACCGCTTCTTCCTCATACCCCTCCTGCCCGTCCAGATAGGATTCCAGCTGCTCCATGCCACTTTCCAGCGGATTTACGCCGTCCCGGATCATCTTCACAACCATCGCAGGCGTCATTTTGTCTATCACTCTCTGCACCGAACGGTCGGCGTCCTTTACTGCCGCCAGGTTTTCCTGCGTAATCTCCATACTGTTA
>JAAVAG010000074.1 GCA_014804185.1 Lachnospiraceae bacterium | reverse complement strand
ATGCCATGGCAATAAAGAACATGCCATGGCAGTAAAGAATATGCCATGGCAGTAAGTAAACAGTAGTGATTGCCGCTTTCCGGCAGGTGCGGGCAGCAGCGCCCAGTCGTCCGGAGAGCGGCATTTTTGTCAGCATTGTTTCAGATAACAGGTTGTTGACGGCATAATTCGAAGGGAAGGAAGAAGGGCAGGATGGAAAGACTGGATTTTAACAGCGGATGGTTCTATCAAAGGCTTGGGAGCGGAGATGAACGGCAGGAGCAAAAAACAGAAGTGACGCTGCCCCATGACGCCATGCTCTGTGAGCCGCGGGCAGACGAAAATCCGGGCGGAAACAATATCGGGTATTTTGCCGGTGCGGATTATCTTTATACCAAATCTTTCTTCGTTCCCGATTCCTGGGAGGATAAAACCGTCATGCTGGAATTTGAGGGCGTCTACCGCAATGCGGAGATCCATATCAATGGGAAAATGGCGGCGAACAGGCCTTCCGGGTACGCGGATTTCTATGTGGAAGCGGATGCGTTTCTGGAGTACGGACAGGAAAACCATATCCGGGTCCTCGCCCGAAACGCGGATCAGCCCAACAGCAGATGGTATTCGGGAGCCGGGATCTACAGGCCCGTGTGGCTGCATGTGGGAGAAAAGGCGCATATTCTTCCCACGGGCGTTCAGGTACATACGGTGGGTATCCAGCCCGCCAGAGTGGAATTTCATATACGGACCAGCGCGGCCGGAAAGCTGCGGGTGGAGGTGCTGGACGGGGAGGAAATATTATTTTCGCAGGAGCAGGAGACCCGGGGGGAACTCCGGCTTCAGGCACAGCTTCCGGACGCATTGCTGTGGTCCGTGGAACAACCCAGGCTCTATACCTACCGGGTAAGCTTTGGGAAGGATTGCTGCCAGGGACATTTCGGGATCCGCATGCTGCAGTGGGATGCGGGTAAGGGGCTGCAGATCAACCGGGAGAGAGTGATCCTGAAAGGGGCGTGCATCCACCACGACAACGGGCTGCTGGGGGCGTGCAGTTACCCGGAGGCCGAGAGGCGCAGGGTGCGCATTCTGAAAGCGAACGGCTACAATGCCATAAGGTGCGCGCACAATCCCTGCAGCAGCGCGCTGCTGGATGCCTGTGACAGGCTGGGCATGCTGGTGATGGATGAGTATACGGACATGTGGTATATCCACAAGACCGCATATGACTATGCGGATCATATGCAGCAGTGGTGGCGGGAGGATCTGCGGGATATGGTGGAAAAGGATTATAACCATCCCTGTGTTATCCTGTATTCCACCGGGAACGAAGTAGCGGAAACCGCACAGAAAAAAGGAATTGCTCTGACCGGGCAGATGACGGAATATCTCCATGGCATGGATCCCACCCGGCCCGTGACATGCGGCGTCAATATATTTTTCAACCTGCTCAGTTCTCTGGGATTTGGCGTGTACAGCGACAAGAAAGCAGAGAAAGAGAAAAAGAAAAAGCCTGTGGGCAGCGAGTTTTATAATACGCTGGCGGGTATGCTGGGCGATACCGCCATGAAGCTGGGGGCCACCCTGCACGGATGTGACGTGAAAACTAGGGACGCCTTTGCAAATATGGATATCGCAGGCTATAACTACGGAATCCTGCGCTACCGGCACGACCTGAAAAAGTATCCCGGACGCCTGATCCTGGGAAGCGAGACGTTCTGCAGGGATGCATATCGCTTTTGGGAACTGGCCAGAGACAATCCGAGGATCATCGGAGACTTCGTGTGGGCCGGTATGGACTATCTGGGGGAGGCCGGCATCGGCGCCTGGGAGTATGAGGATTATGCCCCGTCAGGCGCGCCCCGCTGGGGATGGCTTACCGCGGGAAGCGGACGGATCGATCTGACGGGCAGGCCGCTGGGAGAGGCGGCTTACACAAAGGTGGCGCTGGAGAGCACACCGGGGCCGTTTCTGGCCGTGCGGCCCGTATACCAGAGGGGAAAGCACTCTCCCTCCGCTTGGAAGATGACGGATGCCATGGAATCCTGGTCCTGGAGAGGATGCGAGGGAGAGAGAGCTTCAGTGGAGGTCTACACCAGGGCGGCGGAGGCGGAACTTTTTCTGAACGGGCGCAGCATAGACAGAAAAAAGAGAAAGAGGGACTGCCGGATTCTTTTCCGGCTGCCCTATGAAAACGGCGTCCTCACCGCAGTCGTCTATGATGGGAACGGCAGAGAGCAGGGACGCGTCAGCCTGGAGACGGCAGGAGAGGAGACGGTTTTGCGTGCGGCTGCAGAGGAGAGAGAGATGAAGCCGGGCAGCCTGGCCTATATCCGTATCCGCTATGAGGATGGCAGAGGAATCCTGAAGCCCATGGAGAGACATCGAATAAAAATACAGGTAAGCGGCGGGCAGCTGCTGGGATTCGGAAACGCCTGTCCCTATAATCCGGAGGGTTTTCTGCACACGGAGACAGAAACTTACTACGGGGAGGCGCTGGCCATCGTCAGAGCAGGCCATGCCGAAGAAGCGGGACATACTGCGGCAGTGCAGATTACGGTTTCGGACGGAGAGCGGGAAGAGGCTGTCAGGATTCCCATTGAGATATCAAAGAACAGGAAATACAAGGCAGAAAGGATGGGGGAATAAAAAACGGAAAAGAGCATGGTTGTGGGAATGAGAGAAAAATGGAATCAATTTGCCCTGAAACACAGGGCCATATCAGAATTTATTGTCTTTTTTATGGTGAGCAACGGGGTTACCGTCCTGCAGCTGATATTGATGCCGGTCTGCAAGGAACTGTTAGGCAGAACGCCCCTGATCGATATCGGTTTCCAGGTGGGACGGATCGGAACAAATTTTGACGGGACGCCGTATTACATATTTAACTACGCGGCGGGAGCCATAGGGACGGGAGGGGGCGGGCTTGCGTACTTTGCCGCGGTGCAGATCACCATGGCGGTGGCACAGGTCGTCAATTTCTTTATCCAGAGGAAAATCACTTTCAAGTCCACGGGCAGCGTCTGGCGGGCCGCCGCCTGGTATGTGGCTGCCTATCTGATCATCACGGTAGGCGCGGCGGCGGCGCAGGGCTTCTATAAAGCGCCTGTGTACCGACTCTTTATAGAAGTGTGGAATATGGGAAAGACGGGAGAGACGCTGGCGGATATTGTGACGATGATGATCAACTGTGTGATCTCATTCTGGGTGTTCTTCCCGATTTTGAAAATCATTTTCAGAGAAAAAGGAAAATGATGCACACGTCATAATTTGGGAATGTCAGTCTGTGCAGGACCGTCCAGAAGCACTCCGTCCGCGTTAAAACGGGAGCCATGGCAGGGGCAGTCCCAGGTGTGGTCCGACGGATTCCAGGAGAGCAGGCAGCCCATGTGGGGGCATTTGGGAAAGACGAGGTGGAGTTCACTGTTTTCGTCCATATAAGCTCCTATGGTATGTCCTTTTCTGTGCAGGATCCCGCCCTCTCCCGGGGCCAGTCTGTCGGTGATCCAGCTGCGGTCCGCAGGATCCAGGGTAAAGTGCGGGCTGCGGGAGAGAGAGCAGAGCGCGCCCCTCCAGAGGCCGGCGCTGCTCTCTTTTAGATGCTCACCCAGAGCGGGATAAGCGCTGCCGGGCAGCATTCTCTGGGGAGAAAACACTTCCGCATAGGGGGACGGCCTGCCGCAGATCAGATCCGTCAGGATGGAGGCGGCGGCCATGGAGGAGGTCATGCCCCATTTGCCGAACCCTGTTGCCACATACCAGTCCGGTTCCCCGGAGGAATAACGGCCGATATAGGGGATATGGTCCAGGGAAATGCAGTCCTGGGCCGACCACATACGGCAGGGAGTAAGGCCGGGCCAGAGCGCATGCGCATCCCGGCGCAGGTGTTCATAGCAGTCCGGGTAGCCACCTTTGGAGATGTCCTGGGGGAGTTTTCCTGTGCGGTGTCCCTGACCACCAAACAACAGGGAATAATCCATAAAGCGGAGAGAGTATCCGCCCTCGTCGATACCGTAGTAGATCCCTTTTGGAGCAAAGTCGTCGGAAAATTGTGACATATTTGTCAGCTGCAGCACATAGGAGCGTTCCTGATGCAGTTTCATAAAGTATTCGCCGGGGAACAGGGGAAAGGGATAGTGGCAGGCGAAGACCACATATTTGCAGGATACTTTTCCCCGCGGGGTGAATACGTTGTGTCCCTGTACCCGGGTGACGGGAGTGTGTTCGTAGATCCGCAGTTTTTTTGCCAGAAAATAGAGAAAGGCCAGGGGGTGAAACTGGGCCTGGCCGGGGAAGCAGAGCGCGCCCGTGATTTCTAATGGCTGCAGTATCCGGTCCGCGCCGGAGGCGGACAAAAGCGCGGGATTCAGCGTGCTTCCGTTGGGAGCGGTCAGCAGACTGCACTCGATTCCCAGCGTGAGAGCGGCGGCTTTTTCCCGCTGCAGGGCATCCAGGCCGCCGCCGGGCTGCTCAGGATCCCGGCAGCAGGTGTAGAGGTAGGAATTTACTTTGTCAAAACGGCAATGGATGTCCAGCGATTCCACCAGATTGGCATACTGCCTGACGGCGATGCGGTTTGCGTCGGCATACTGCTTGGCTTTTGCGTAGCCCGCGCTGCGGATCAGCGCGTCGTAGCACAGGCCGTGCTGCGCCGTGATTTTGGCCGTGGTGAGGTGAGTCTGTCCGCTGCCGGTTTCATTTGCCTCCAGCACGACGGTGTCCAGTCCCTCCTCTTTCAGACGGTATGCGGTCAGAATCCCGCACATGCCGCCGCCGATCACCGCGGCGTCCGCAGCGATATTTTGCTCCAGCGGTTGCCGGATTTGTTTGGATGTGGTAGAATCCCAGACAGAGAGCATGAGGTACCTCCTTGAAGTAAAAGCTTTCAACACAATACTATAGTATGGACATTTACTGATATTTTAGTCTGATCAGGCAGTCTGCAAAGTATGTGGACGTATGGCCGGAAAGGGAGAAGAGATGCGTGACAATGTGAAATGGAAACTTGCCGCGGGCATACAGTTGGCAATAGCGCTGCTTTACATTTATTTTGCGGTGAAAAAGGAAATTTCCGCCGGGGGGAAGAAACGCAAAAAGTGACATACATGTCCGGATAAAACCGCATCAAAGGGCAAGAACTGACCGAAAGTCTCTGAATAAGATAGTAAAAAGAGATTTTCGGTGTTTTTATGTATATAACAGAATGGACAATGATCGTCATGCAGATATTGATTCTGGTGACGGCGATCTCCGTGGATGCGTTCGGAGCGGGGTTTGCCTATGGCGTCAGCCGGGTCAGAATGCCGCTTTTGTCCGT
>JAAVAG010000073.1 GCA_014804185.1 Lachnospiraceae bacterium | reverse complement strand
ATCTCCCTCCGCCACATCCAGTCCTGTTTCTTCCTTTATTTCCCTGGCTGCAGTGACAGTGACAGGATCCGCCTCCGCTTTATCTTTCTCGTCGATCAGTCCCGCAGGGACACTGAGCAGAAAGCGCCCCACAGGATAGCGGTACTCATAGGAGAGCAAAAGCCGCGGCTCCTGCCCGGGCATATCAAGAACCACCACACAGCTTACCGCATCTGTAAGCATGGTTCGGAACTCCTCATCCGGTTTCACCGCCACCAGTTCTTCTTTTGTCCGCCTGGTGGCATCATAGTAATGCTTTCCGGGGGCATATTTTAAATCCACCATCCGCAAAAACTTTCCGTCAAACAAAACCTCCGTATCCTCCGCAGATATCACCTGTCTCTCACCCATTTTCGCCTCTCCTTTCGCTCACTGCATATCTTCTATTGTCCACAGGTCAGTTTTATCAAAAACTTTCCAGACAATTATCTTAGTAGTTTGAAAGCTTGTCAATAAAATCATCCAAATTTTCAACGCAAATAGCATATGTTCGTGAAATGTGGTAAAATAAACTCAAAAATCCATCCGCTGCGCGCCTGCCGCGCCGTACACTCAACATCAACTAAAAGGCGGGATACCTATGAATCGAATGACACGTAAAGTTATGTGTATCATATGCTGCATCATGGTAATTTTTGGGGGACAGTCGGCCTGCGCCACAGCACAGACATCCCTCACGGAAACAGATCTTTACAGTAATATTGATGAATATCTGCAAAAGTGTGTTGAAAATGCAAACATCCCTGCGATGTCAGTCTGCATCGTAGATAAAAACGAGGAGTTGTTTTCGGGGACTTACGGACAATGCGAAAGCAGTGATACACCGTTTTTCCTCGGTTCCGTGAGCAAGTCGTTTACGGCAGTCTGCATTATGCAGTTAGCCGAACAGCACAAAGTTGACCTGGCTGCCGCTATATCAACCTATCTGCCGGATGCAACTGACGGTGATGAAATCACGGTGAGCCAGCTGCTGAACCATACAAGCGGACTTGGCGAGCATCAGACGCTGGAAAATTACAAGATCGTAAATAAACAGGGTGTTCATCATTATGCAAATGTAAATTACGCTTTGCTGGGAGAAATCATTGAGGCCGTCAGCGGGAAATCCTATTCGGAATACATATCCGCAAATCTGTTTGAACCGTTAGGGCTTTCGCATACTGCCGCAACGCTTGCGGAAAGCAAAGAAAACGGGCTGATAGACGGATATACCAATTATTGGGGCATACCGGTGAAAACGGCACACAAATATCCTTCTTCCAAAAATGATTGGATTACCGTACCCGCTGGTTACCTATCTTCTTCCTCAAAGGACTTGGGGAAATATCTGCAAATGTATCTGAACGGCGGAAACGGTATTATTTCAGAAGAAAGCATCCATACAATGTTCTACGGAGATACCGTCTATGTGGAAGACGATATCCCATTTTGGTACGGATATGGCTGGAACACCATAAAAGAGCCTCTTTCCGAGCCGGTACTGCGTCATGCCGGTTTGATTGAAACGGGAACATCCTGCATTTTTATCATTCCTGAAAGCGGCATCGGCATCGCCATTGAGGCAAATATAAACGATTATTTTGTCACAAACGAAATGATGGACAGCATCGGCTGGGGCGTTCTCCTTATGCTTTTGGGGGAACCGGCAAATGGAATTGCAGACCATTCATATGCATTCAAACACCTGCAGATTGATTTGGTGCTGCTGCTTATGCTGCTTCTGGCAATTCTTCCGTTGTGTTTTCTTCCGCGCTATATTCACAGAACAGAGCGCAAAAAGTTAAGCGTTCGCATCACGCTGCTTTTGCTGCTCCATTTCCTGCTGCCGATTTTTATACTGCTGCTTGTTCCAATTTTCTTTGCAACACCGCTATGGGTGGCGAAAGCCTTTGTTCCGGATGTTTATATAACTGTCATGATTTCTTCCGCACTGCTTTTTATTGGCGGCCTGGTAAAAAGTATTATCCTGTACAGGCACTCAAGGCATGGTATTACACCCTGACCCCGGCCCTGCTGCTGCCGTCCTTTTCCTTTGTCACCACGATCTGCCTGTCGATCCGCTCTTTCAGTTCCCCCACATGGGAGATAATGCCTACCAGCCGCTCCCCGTCGGCCAGTTCCAGCAGAACCTTGATGGCCTGATCCAGAGACTCCCCGTCCAGAGAACCGAACCCCTCATCCACAAACATGGTATCCAGACGGATGCCTCCCGCACAGGACTGGATCTCGTCAGAAAGCCCCAGCGCAAGTGCCAGGGACGCCTTAAACGCCTCCCCGCCGGAGAGGGTTGCCACGCTTCTTACCGAACCGTTGTAATGGTCGGTCACATCCAGTTCCAGCCCGCTCTGGCTCTGTTTACTTCCGGGTTCCTGTCTGCGCCTGAGTTCATACTGTCCTCCTGTCATCGCCATCAGTCTGATATTGGCGCGGGCGATAATGCGGTCAAAATAGGTCATCTGGATATAGGTTTCCAGCATGATCTTTTCTTTGTCCCTCATAGTTCCGCCTGCCGTATCGGAGAGCGCCCGCACCTGCCGATAGCGTTCCTCCAGGTCTTCCAGCTCACCCGATTTATCGCCGATATTGCTCTGTGCTTTCCTGTTGGCGTCCAGCCGCGCGCCGATGCTTTCCTTCCGCTCCGCCCTGGCCGCTCTGGCTGACACAGCGCGATTTTTCTTCTCCTGCTCCTGCAGCGCGTCGATCTCGCAGGCATCCGCAAGCTGCCTCTCATAGCTTTCTGTCTGTCCGCACAGTCCGCTTACTTTTTCCTTGCAATTATTATATCGTTTCTCCGCAGTCTCCAGTGATTTCCGCAGCGCCTCTTTCTGTTTCTGACACTCCTCTATCTGTGCCTGTGCCTGCGCTTTCCCCGGAAAACGCAGTTCCTGTGCCAGAGCCTGGGCCTGCTGGCGGCTGCTCCGGAACGCCGCATCATCCGCGGCAATCTTCTTTTCCAGTTCCGCAAGCCGCTGCCTGGCGGTCTCGCAGGCCGTCTCTTTCTCCGGCAGGACAGTATCCAGTTCCTCTCTGCGCCGGATGTTGCTCTCTTCCGCCCGGATCTCGGCCTTGCATCTGGCAATTTCGCTCCTGCACCGCTCCGCCTCCTGCTCGATCTCCACATGCAGACTCAGCAGCAGACCGGAAATCTCCGCTCCGCCCACTGACTCGCTCTCTTCTTTCACTGACCCGTTCTCCGTTTTCTCTGCCGGTGCTGTCTCCTGACAGGCTCTGCGGAGCGTCTCCCGGAAAGTCTCTCCGCAGCTTTCCCTCAGCGAAGTTTCCAAAGCAACCTCATTGAACTGCTTTTCCAGAGTTTTCCGCGCCTCCTCCACAGCGGCATTTGCGGCGGCGCACTCTCCGCTGGCTTTCTCCGCGCTCTCCCGGGCTTCCTCCGCCGTTTTCTGCGCCTTTTTCAACTGGCTTTCCGTGGGGACTTTGTCCGCTTTCTGTGCCGGATGCGGATGCTCCATTGCGCCGCAGACGGGACACGGCTGCCCCGCCTGCAGTTCCTGGGCCAGAATCCCCGCCTGGCCGTCCAAAAAGGCGCGGTATTTTCCGTCATACTCCTGCTTCGCCGCCTGCCACTGCCGGGACAGTTGTGTGTAATTCTGGCGTTTCTCCTCTCTCTGGCCGACCAGCGTTTCAAAATCTTCCATACCCTCCTGAAGCGCTTTCAGCTTTTTCCGCTGCTCCTCGGCCTTTTCCTTTTCACGGAACAGTTTCTCTTTCTTTTCCCCGGCATGCTCCAGAGTCATCCTCTCTTTCCTTAATTCCTCCAGTTCACCGGTCTGCTTTTCCTGCTCCTTTTTGCCGTCCGCCAGTTTTTTTTGGTCTTTCTGCAGCAGCTTTTCTCTGTCGGCCGCCTCTTTTTTCTTCTCCTCAAGCACATCATAGCGCGGCAGTTCGCTGGCAAACAGCGTGATCTTACTGTCGATCTCGTCCCGCTCCGGCTGTTTTGCCCGCTCCGCCTCCAGCGCCTGCTCCGCCTGGCTCAGTTTCTGCTGCTCCTGCTCCAGCTGCTCCCTGCCCCGCTGCAGTTCTTTGCGTATCTTATCGTATTGTTCCGCTTTCCCCAGCCTGGCATTGATCTCCTCCAGTTCTCTGTCCAGACTCTCGATCTCCCGGCCCGCCGCCTCGTAAGACTCCGCATCTTCCTCCAGAATCTTCTCAAGCAGCTGCATCACCTCGGATAGGGGCAGCCGCTCCTCCATGGCCGCGTCCAGCCCTGCCGACAGAACGCTTTCCTCCCCGCAGCGGATCCCCCGGATATACTGCCTCACACTGCTTCTAGCCTCATCGCTCTGCCGCTTCAGTTCATTTGCCGCCTCTTTCAGCTTATCCTGCAGTTTCACATAACGCTCCGTCCCGAAAATATGCCGGAAAATCTTCTGACGCTCCTGTGTCTTTGCCAGAAGCAGTTCTAAAAATTCCCCCTGTGCGATCATAGCGATCTGACAGAACTGATTCCGGTCCACCCCCATGATCTCCCGAACGGCGTCATCCACCTCCACGGGCTTTGTCAGAATTCTGCCGTCCGGACAGGTCAGCTGTGCTCCTGCTTTCTGTTCCGCCTCTCCATCCCCCCGGAGTTTCGGGCGCATATATCTGGGATTGCGTTTTACCGTATACGTTTTCCCACCGTATGTAAAGACAAGTTCCACCTCTGTCGGTGTCTCCGGTGCGGCGTATTTAGAGCGAAACATGCCGGGTTCCCGGACAGAGCCGCTGGCCTCCCCGTAGAGAGCAAATACAATAGCGTCAAAAATCGTAGTCTTTCCCGCGCCGGTATCCCCGGTAATCAGATAAAGTCCCCTGCTGCCCAGCCTGTCCAGTTCCAGCACCTGCCTGTCCGCATAGGATCCGAAAGCGGATATCGTCAGCCTGATAGGTCTCATTGTTCCACCTCCCAGATCTTCTCAATCAGTTCCTCCACATATGTTTTCTGCGCATCGCTCATGGGCTGATTGTTCTGCAGCTCATAAAAATCCGCAAAGAGCCGGAGAGGAGATTTGTTCTCCACATCCTCCGCCCCGGAGATTTCCCTGCTTTCCCTGGTGCGCCTGTTGTCGTAGTCCAGTTTCATCAGATTCGGGTAGACCGCTCGCAGCTTGCCAAGCGCATGAGGGATATCCTCCTCGTCGGTGAGTGTGATATGTATGTAGTCTTCCTGATATGTGGTATTTTCATAGAAACTTTTCCGCGTGATTTCCTCGTAGCTTCCCCTGATCTCCCGCATATCCCGCCTGGGAATCAGCTGCGCCGTCCGCACCAGGACGTTTCCCTTTTCCAGCAGTTCCACAATGGTCACCGACTTACAGTCCCCCGCCTCGGAAAAAGAATATTTCAGGGGCGTACCGCAATAGCGCACCGTCTCGCGGCCGCAGCTTTGCGGCCTGTGAATATGCCCCAGCGCCACATAATCAAACGCCTCAAACGCCGTGACATCCACGTTGTCCGTTCCGCCCACGGAAATCTCCTCGGAATCCGCGCGCTGAGCGCCGGTGACAAACTGGTGCGTCACAAGGATATTGCGTGTGCTTCTGTCGATGTTCATCTGTGCCACCGCCACTCGCATGGCATCGGTATATGTATTGATCTCTTCCTCCTCAAAAAACCTGCGCACATGGGCCGGTTTGACAAAAGGGAGCATATAGACGTTTATCTCTCCATATGCATCCTCCATAACGACAGGCCGGATATTTCCGTCATAGACAGGCGACAGATGAATCCCGCTTCTGTCCATCAGCCGGGAGCCAAACGCGATGCGCTCGGGCGAATCATGATTTCCGCTGATGACAAAAACCTGCAGACCACGCCCCGCCAGGCGCACAAGAAAATCGTCAAACAGCTGCACCGCCTCCGCAGGCGGCACGGACTTGTCGTAAATATCGCCCGCAATAAACACGCCGTCCGGCTTTTCCTCATCGATAATATGAATGATCTTTTTCAGGATATATTCCTGATCCTCCAGCATCGGGTACTCGTTTACCCGCTTGCCCAGATGCAGATCCGAGATATGTATATATTTCATCTTTACACCCCCTGTGCGCTCCAGCGCACATACCAATCAATAGTTTGAAAGTTTACTTTCAAACCTATACTCCTTTAAATCGGCGGCTTGCGCAGCGGACAGTCCGACAGCGACACCTTTTCCGCCAGATCACACATGGAATTATCCTGCAGATAGTCCTGCAGAATCGACTTTGACTGGGTGGATTCCGGTCCAATAATAATCTCCGATATCAGTTCCTCCAGCCCGATGCCGATCCTGCAGCACATGGACTTCAGATCCAGGGGATAATATTTCTTGATTCGCTCCTGTGAGACGTGATAACAGGGCTTTACGTCAAAATATCCCTTTGTAAAGGGCGAAACCACCAGTCTGACCTCCTCCTCCGACGAAAAGGAGGGATGCTTGAACGCAGCGGAGCAGCTCCACGCCTCGTTCATGGCCTCCTTGACCTCCGGATTATCTCCGGACAGATCCCTGCCCTCATCCGCCAGCCGGTAAAACACCTCCACCAGACTGTGCTCCGCCATATCGTTCAGATAAAACACACTCTGCAGCGTCAGTTCCCCGTCCACCATCTTCTGCAGAAAACCGCGCCGGAACGCGATGCACACGCCCCGGCCCCGGTTCGCATACCGCTCCCACTGTGCCGCGTCGTCCCGCCGAAGCGAAAAACAGGCCGCGTACGCGGAATAATAGAATTCTTTTTTCAGTTCCTCACGGAAGAGATTCCGGATCTGCTTTGCCCGCTCCTCCCGTCCCTCTCCCTCCAGTTTTCTGGTGACGGCGCTGCAGAGTCTGCTCATGAAATGGCTCATCTCCGCCGCATCGTTCATGTTCAGGGTATTATTGACGCGAAGCTGCGCACAGCGCAGGATACCGTCCAGCGCCTGAAAATCCGTATAGTGATAAAGTATTTCGTTTTCGTATTCATTAGCCATGCCGGTTACTCAGCCTCCTACTCCATTGTAGTTCATTTCCGGCCGCCTTTCAACAAAAACAGATTCTTTATTCCGCGTCCCTAAACAGATTCTTTATTCGGCGCTTTTCCAGAACCCGTGGAGATTGCAGTACGCATAGGCACAGAGCGGCACATCTCCGTCCTCCAGCGTGAATTGTGCCACAGGATCGGACTCCGGATTCAGATAAGTTCTGTAGCATCTCCCCTCCTGTGTGTGCAGCTGCACCCAGCCGATGCTGTGTTCCTCGGTCATGGGATGAAAAATACTCCCCACTCTGACCGTTACACATCTGCCCTGCGTCTCCATCACCGGTACATGCTTTTCCCCGGAGGCATCCGATGTGTTGGCCTCCAGGCGGCTGAAAGCACAGCCGCACGCGCACTCGGCCTCCTTGTAATTGCCTGTGATAAGTTCCAATATCACATCTCCGCCTTTATCCGTCAGAAAAACCGGCTCTGTCCTCATCTTGCCACCTCGCTTCCTGTGTAAGGCGCAAGTTCCAGCCTCACAAAATATCCTTTATCATTATGACAAACCGGGCACTCTGACGGAACTTTCGTGCCTCGGTAGATAAACCCGCACTCCATGCACATCCATGCCGTCTCCGCTTTGGTCACAAACAACTCGCCCGTTTCCAGCAGCCGGGCAAATTCCCCGAAACGGTCCCCATGTATTTTTTCGATCTGGGCAATCAGATGAAAGGAGGCCGCCACATCCATAAAGCCCTCTTCCTCCGCTTTATCTCCGAAACGCTTATACACATCGTCATGCTCCTCATACTCATTGTGCTGCGCCAGCCGAAGGAGTTTTGCCACATCCTTGCTGATATCCACAGGATACGCGCCGTCAATATGAATATTTTCCCCGCTCAGCTTTGCCAGATGATTGTAAAAAACTTCCGCATGCTCTTTCTCCTGGTCCGCCGTAAAGCGGAACACAGCCTCGATCACATACAATTTCTGTTTCCTTGCCTCTCCCGCCGCTATGGTATAGCGGTTTCGCGCCTGGCTCTCCCCGGCAAATGCCCGCATCAGATTCTCCTTTGTCACACTGTCCTTAAATTCCACTGCCATATCCATTTCCTTTCCGCCGTTTCCTATTTGCCGCCCCGCAGCTTTTCGAAAATATTCCGCCTGTGCGGTTGAATGCTCTTTGGAGCATCCAACCTGACTTCTGCATTTGCAAAACCGTCGGGCGGCATGGGCGCTGCTTGTTCTTCTTACACATAACATCATTCCGAAATTTCGTCAGATTTATTCACTCATTCTTGCATTTCCCGTAAATTAGGAGTAAAATAGCAGGGTATAAAATGTCAGGGTTTGACGTAACCAACAAATCTATGGGGGTAATCAACATGATAAAAATTCAAAACAAATGGATACGCGCCGCAATCCCGGCGCTGCTGCTTCACTGCAGTATCGGTACTGTGTACTGCTGGTCCCTTGTGAGCGAAGCCATTGCGGAGCAAGTCGGCTCCACCACAAGCACAGTGGAATGGGCATTCAGCCTGGCCATTTTTTTCCTGGGCATGTCCGCCGCTTTTCTGGGACCCTTTGTGGAAAAGGACATTCATAAGGCGTCTCTTATCGCCGCCATCTGCTTTTCCGTGGGTATGGCCGGAACGGGCTTTTTCATCTCCCAGAAATCCATCATCGGTATTTTCATCTGCTATGGTGTGATCATGGGAATCGGCCTGGGCACCGGTTATCTGTCTCCGGTTAAGACGCTGATGCTCTGGTTCAGCGAGCAGAAAGGTCTGGCAACCGGACTGGCTGTGGCCGGATTCGGACTGGCCAAGGTCATCGCAAGCCCGCTGATGGAATTCCTGCAGAAACAGTTCGGCATTGTGTCCATGTTCTATATCCTGGCCGTATTTTATTTTATCCTGATGTTCCTGGGACACATTCTGCTGGCCAAACCCCAGGGCTGGGTGGAGTCACATGAGAAGAGCAGTGAGGAGAGTGTACTGAGCATCTTCAAAAACAGAACCTTTATCGGTATCTGGCTGATGTTCTATATCAACATCACCTGCGGCCTGGCACTGATCTCCCAGGAAAAGAGTATCGTTAAGGCCATCGGCCTGGCCTCTGCTGTGGGCATTATCAGTTCTATTACCGCAATATTCAACGCTGGCGGCAGACTTGGTTTCTCCGCCTGGGCAGATAAGATGAAAGACCGCAATACGGTATATAAGATCATTTTTATCCTTTCCATTGCATTCACCGGCCTGACCATTGCGACACAGGGCATCATAAACAGTTATGCTTTCCTGGTGCTTCCGCTGCTTTTCGTGGTAAATGCCGGATATGGCGGCGGTTTCAGCAACGTGCCCACGCTTCTGTCCGATCATTTCGGCATGAAGTCCATCAGCCGGATCCACGGTTTGTGCCTCTCCGCATGGGCCATTGCAGGTCTCACCGGCAACCAGATGTCCTCCTGGATCGTAAATCATACAGGTGATTTCACCGTAGATGCAGACGGAAATCGCATCAACCCGGTGGGCTACCAGAACGTGCTGTATGTCACTGGTGTGCTGTATGTGGTGGCGCTGCTGATCTGCCTGTTTGTGGTAAAGCCGATCAAAGAGAAAAAGAAATAGTTCTTGTTCATAATGAAACCGAAAAGAGGGTATAACGCCGTACGTTATACCCTCTTTTCTACCATTGAAAATATTTTTCAGGATCTGCCGGTTCACCATTTTTTGTTACTTTTATATACAAATTACTCCCCTCTAGCAAATAAAATTTTGTGGGAGCAGCAACTTCCGCAATGATATCCCCTTTCGCCACAATATTCCCCTCAGCAACCTGAATATTCTTCAACTGTCCATAGGTAACCTCATCACCGCCGCCCAGATCCATAACCAACATCTGACCTAATCGGTCATCTGTATATATATCAATCACAGTGCCTCCCAATGCAGCTTTTACAGTTGTTCTTTCTTTCGCCGAAATAAAGATACCGGGATTTGGTAAATATTGATCCAGCGTTGCAAAATATACTGGTTCCTCCATACTGTAAGGCAATATCACCTCCCCCTCCACAGGCTTTATTCCCACCGATCCGAGCAATTGTTCCAGTCGATCTATTTCTTTCACTAACTGCTCATCACCCGTTTTCTCATAACCTTGCTTCAGAATCTGCAGTGCCATGGTAGCATCACCCATAGCCTCATATGCTTTTGCCATACCAAGATATGCCTCCACACACATCGGGTCAATCTCAATGGCCTCCTTATATGCCACAATTGCCTGTTCTTTTGCTACTCTTTCAATCTCTGGCGGCATTTGCACTCTCAACGTCGAAATCTATAGTTCAAAACAATTTCAGGACCAGGAGTCTCTTCCGCAGACGAATCTATCTCGGAAAGTTCTGTTGCAGGCCCCAGAGTCTTGGATTACTCCGGCCGGACAATTTCCTGTTTCAGCCAGGATACGAGGTCATCATCAAGTGAATGTGAATAAGGTACACATTGCCGCAGCTGCCCATTTCCGATATAACTGTCAATGGTCTGTCTATACTGCTCTTCTGTCACTTCAGTCCCATTCAATATGAAACTTTCATACCCCTCATTTGCTAATTCCACGCAGCTGCCATTTTCCAATTTATATGTAATATCCAGGCCGCTGCCCATGCCTACATAGCCTTTTAGTATTCCTGTATATGGTATATACTCTATTCCACCATCCGTCAGACCTATGACTTCATAAGCCACCTTCCCATTTGAGAGAAATAGCAGTATGTCATTGTACCAGTCCCCTGCACCTTCCAGATATATTTCCGGTATCATATCATCATCCACATAGATCAGGTTATACCAAGAATTCCGTGTATTCGAAGATATTTCTTTCATATTATCCATAAATGCAATTCCTTCCGGGTCTGTTGTCAGGTAGTCATAATATGCTCCCATCCAACTTGTATCAGCCTCTTCCTCCACCACAAATTCTGTCAGGCTGTAATCGTCAAAGCAGCTTCCCGGGTTTCTGATCACTGTAAAGCAGACGCGGTTCAAAATTACGGAAGGCTGCCCCTCCCATGTATATATATTATACGCTCTGACTTTCCATGTGTCAGCGTCTATGCGCTCAACAGAAAACTGTTCCAGATCAGTCCTTGTGATGTCACCGCCGCCCCAGCCCCCAAATCCAATATAGGGGTCCCGCCAGTTCTCCTCATATACAGAAAAATCAAAATCTATCTTTCTTCCACATATAGACTGCAGCAGGAATGTAGCCTGCTCCGCTGGCACATAGCAAGCATAAGGCAGGCCAAGTTCTTCCGGATTTTTAAGCGAATTCTCCCTTGTGTATCCCAGGGTCTGCGCAGAAGGAAATTCATAATCATACGGTCCAATGCCAAAGAACTTCTCTATTCCTTCCGCCTCTCCGTGCAACAGCATATTAATATCTGAAGACAAATCAAAATCATGCACAAGCAGTTCCATCAAATCCTTCAGATCACTGTGATCAGCCTGTAAAACATCCAAAAGCATGGCGTCATCATTCTCGCTCCATACCCCTTTGTCCTCCATGCACCACGCCAGACCGCCGACTTCCGCATAGATCTGCTGTTTTGGAGTAATATCCGATCCGCTGATCTCCGCTATCTCCCATATTACACCGCTCTGTTCCAAAGGCACGGTATATTCCGCCGTCAGTCCGTCGGCATGATAGACAAATACATGTACATTAACTCTGCTCAGGGCATCCGATGCGTAATTTCCATTCATGCTGTCGGTATAATTGTTCACATACAGCGTATACGTCCCTGCTTCACCGGAATTGACAAGCATCGCCTCGCACCGATCCGTATTGTCGGAAATCAGGCAATTTCCGTATACATCCCGATTTGCATTTCTGCCGATATATACCCTATCTCCGCGCTTCGTCTGCCATGGAGTGAGCAATACCAGATCCAGATTCACTTCCGCGCTATCCCAGGTCAGAAGAATACCTGTCTGCGACTCTGATAATTTCGGCATCATATAAACATCCTGCTCCACAGCTTCCTCTGCCATTTCCACTTCCGCATAAACATCCAGATATCCGCCCGTCTGAAACTGTAAGGTATATGTCCCCGGCGGCAGTTCCACTTCCAGAACTCCGTCCTGTGCCTCCGTCGTACAAACCGCCTCACCGCTGTAATTTCCGTAACTTTCCCTGACGGTGACCGCCGCGCCCGGAATCGTCCCACCTACAGCAGTCCCATTCTCGTCAGACCTTACATCCATACAGGAGTATACATGAAATACCGCGGAATATAGAACCGCGTCCTCCTCTGCAGCAGACGTATCCTGATCCCCTGAGGGCTGCGGCTCATCCGCTGTCACAGGATTGGCATCATCCCCGGATAAATCCGGTTCCTCTCCCCTGCCGCGAAAGAAAAACAGCACTGCCAACATAATGCCGACAATACAGACTGCGCAAAGAATGCCACCGCCGATATAATACTTTTTCTTCCCCGCCGGAATCTTTCCGGACGACACCTCTTCCCGCTTCGCCGACACATCCTGCTTGGCGCCGCATTTGGGGCAAAAAGCCGCCCCATCGCTGATTTCAGATTTACAATTCATACAATACATATGGGTTCTCCATCTTAATGTAAACTAACATATTTCAGGGAATCATATGTCACTGAAAATACATTAAATTCTATTTTTGTCCTGTTATAAGACATATACGGGCCCAAAAAGCATAACATATGATTTGTCCTGTTACAAGACATTTTGGAGGATATATGCCCAGAATTGAGGATGGTTGTCAACCACCACCTATCCCGGCAAGCATATAGATTATCGGAACATCTCCGCGTTACGGGAATTTCTGTTTTCTGTTTCCTCATACTGTACAATACAAGAGCCGGTGAACCTGTATAGTTTATGAATCTGTCTTTCCAGAGCATCCATCTCTCTGTACATATTGTTCACCGCATACCCTTAAACCTGCTTCACCTCCGCCGTGATCACACTGTTCAGATCAATATCCCCTGTATTCGCAATATTGCTTTTGAAAAAATCTACCAGTGTATCTTCACTGACGGCAAGTCCTGCCCCTGTGATCCGCTCGATGCTTACGGCCTGATACAATTTTCATTAATAATCTCTTATGATGTTTTCCTTGACTCCCATATCATTCATTGATATTATGGAATATGGAGGTGCTGCTATGAATAGTCGTATCCGTGAACTGAGAAAGGCACTTGGACTCACACAAAAAGAATTTGCCGAGCATATCGGATTAAAGCAGAATGCAATAAGTTATATGGAAAAAAGCGGTTCCACCATTACAAAACAAAATATAAAAACCATATGTTCACAGTTCAACGTCAATGAAACATGGCTGCAAACCGGTATTGGAAAAATCTTTTTGGAAGAGGATAGAAAACAGAAAGAATTTTTTGATATATTCAATGATCTGTCCCCTGCTCTTCAGGATTATCTGATCCGAACCGCAAGAGATTTATTGGATACACAATCAAAGATATCTTCTGAGAATGATATAAAATAGAATGTCAGTTTAGCAAATCATAATTAAGGACAGATGGAGGCGATATAATGACCACAGAAAAAATGAAAGAACTTCTATCTGCAAAGGATGAAAAAATAACCGTAGAATTCAAATCATGCACCAATGAAATTAGTGAATCTGTGTACGAAACAGTATCATCATTTTCAAACAGATACGGGGGATGGATTATTATGGGAGTGCAAGATGGTGGCATTCCTATTGGAATAAATTGTAATGCCGCAAAGGACATGAAGAGAAATTTTGTATCACAGCTTAATAATACAAATAAGATCTCTCCTACACTCTATGTGCAGATAGAAGAATTTGAATATAAAAGAAATCAGAAAATAAGTTATTTCCCTATGCTACCGAAGATGATCTAAGAATGGATCTTATGCCGAGAGTCAGAAGATTGATAGAAAACAAGAATGCGCGGCATGAGTGGTTGAAAATGACGGATCATGAAATAATGATAAGTGCAGGTCTGTATGAAAAAAATTTTGTGACAGATGCAATGCATTAGGGATGTTATCGCAAGGGAAGTTATTTCGAACATTCTCGTTCACAGAGATTTTTCCAGCGCTTATCCGGCTAAACTTATTATCGAAAAGGACTGGTTAAGGACAGAAAATTGGTGCAGACCCAGAAGACAGGGAAATATATTAAGTGATGAATTTACTCCGTATCCTAAAAACCCTTTAATTGCTAATTTTTTACTACAATGGGACGTTCCGATACGATCGGTTCTGGTGTGAAGAATTTGTATAAATACACTCCTATATATTCCGGAGGCGGTAATCCGGAATTATATGAAACTGACGTTTTTAGAATATCAATTCCATTAACAAAAGAGGCGGTTAAACAAATTGAAATAGGAAGTGACAACGTGGTGATAAGGAAGTGACAAGGAGGTGACAAGGAAGTGACATTCCTTGTAAACTGAAGAGGTTATATATGAACTTCCGGCGGGAAAGAATCAGGATGTATTGGAAATTGTATTACTTGAATCTGGAGAAGCAGTAGTTCCAATATCGTGATGAAGTTTATGAAAAATAGCAAGAGAATGGTGTGAAAGACATGGGATTAAAGTTAAAGAATAGATGAAACGGAGGCAGGAGTATGTTTATCGGCAGAGAACGTGAATTGGCATCCCTGGACAGATTATATACATCCGGGAAATTTGAGTTTGCAGTCATCTATGGCCGCCGCCGCGTTGGAAAAACCGCGCTCATCAGCCAGTTTATCAAAAACAAAAAAGCAATCTACTTTATGGGCGTGGAGAGTAACGCCAAGCAGAATCTGGAAAACTTCAGTAAAAATATTATGGAATTCGGAACGGGTATTCAGTCTGAAACAGCTTTTGCTTCGTTTCAAGCCGCGTTGGAATATGTTTTTAAGCTGTCGGAAAAAGAACGCCTGATTTTAGCAATCGATGAATATCCGTATGTGGCCCGTTCCTCCAAAAGTCTTGCTTCCACTTTACAACTTCTGATTGATCAATACAAGGACAGTTCTAAGTTGATGCTGATTCTCTGCGGATCTTCGATGTCTTATATGGAGGATCATGTACTGGCCTACAAAGCGCCGCTTTACGGCAGACGGACAGCGCAGATGAAGATTTTGCCCTTTGATTTTGCAGATGTCTGCCGGTATTTTAAAAATTTTTCCGCCGAAGATAAGGCGCTGGTTTACGGTATGGCAGGAGGAACACCCCAGTATCTGCTTCAGATGAATGATGAATTAAGCATTGAGGATAACATTAAAAATACGTTTTTAAATCCAACCTCCTCGCTCTTTGAAGAGCCGGAAAATCTGCTGAAGCAGGAGGTCCGGGAACCGGCGCTTTATAACGCCATTATTACGGCTGTTGCAACCGGCGCTTCCCGTATGACGGAAATCGCTGCAAAGGTTGGGGAAAATACCAGCGTTTGTTCCACCTATCTGAAAAATCTGATGGCATTAGGCCTGATTCAGAAAGAAACGCCTTATGGGGAAAAGGAGTCTCGAAAGTCGATTTATGCCATTGGCGATAATATGTTTCGGTTTTGGTATCGGTTTGTACCGGAGAATCATTCCATTATTGGCCTCGGAGCCGCCGATTTGGCATATAAGCGTATCGAACCGCACCTGTCAGATTATATGGGAAAAGTATTTGAGGAAATCTGTAAACAGTATCTTTGGAGACTGTTGCTAAGCGGTAAATCTCCGGTGGAATTTCGGGAGCTGGGACGCTGGTGGGGCACCGATCCCTCTACCCACAGTCAGACAGAGATCGACATTATCGGCGAACAGGACAAACATACCGCACTCTTTAGCGAGTGCAAATGGACAAATGAAAAAGTAGATGCAGGTGTTTTGGAAACACTGGTAAGGCGAAGCCGGTTATTCCATTATAGTGAAATACATCTGTACCTATTTGCAAAACGCGGATTCACAGAAGGCTGCGTGGAGGCCGCCGGTAAGATGGGAAACGTTATGCTGATTTCGTACAATGATCTTTTAGAGAAAATCCATGAACGCTGAAAAACAAACGCTGTCACGCTCCGCGAGCCAGCTTATTGTAGCAAAAAGATGCCCGGCAGGCAGCCCCGCCCGGCATCTTTTTATGTAAAACTCTTTTATCTTTCTCTCTTCCAGTTCTCGTTCTTGTCTTTGCTGGCGGCCACCGCCTTGGAAAGCTGCAGCACGATCTCGCTGAAATAGCGCTCCGGCACTTCTTTCAATTGGTACGAATTCTTATCGTCCGCCTCATCGTACTCATAGCTGCCCCGCCTGATGGTTCCCGCCTTGTAAAATCTGGCTTCGTACACCGTGACATCCTCATTGCCGCCTCCTACAAAACTGCCGGAGAAATGAAGTTCCACTCCCATGGCAAGTTCCGGATCCTCTCTGTAGTAGGTGTAAAATCCGCCTGCATCCTGCACCGAACCGCGATACCACCCTGCGCCCAGAAGCTTGCCTCCCAGGGACAGATCGTTTAATATACGGCCTCCGAACCGCTCCAGGCTCCTCTGCTCCTGCTCTTCTTCCGTCCTGTAGTAGACCGGCCGCTCAAGCTGATCGATGGGCTGGGTGATCTCATAGTCTTCCATCTGCTGCTTCCATGCCTCCAGAGACTCTTTGGAAAGTTCAATGGGATGCACAATTCCTACATATTGCTTCCGGCCGCCCGGTTCGTTCTGCCCGTTTGTCTCTTCCTGACTGCTCTCCGGCAGTTCGAACTCGTCTTCCTCCTCCGTGTTAAAAGAACCGTCCTCCATGTAACGGAAAGTGCTCACAAGCTTTCTGTCCTCATAGATACCCCAGATCAGTCCGATTGCAAACTGGTGCATAATGGGATTTTTTACAAACAGATTTTTCCACGCCTCCACAGTCCACTGGCGTTCTGTGGACAGCGCCATCTCCAGACGCATCTTCTGGCTGCTCACGGTGGTTTTCATCTGTTTTTTCATCTGCTTAAATTCTTCATAGGCCGCAGCCGCCTTTTCCTCATTGTCGCGCTTACCGGGAGCAGGAAGACTTTTCAGTTTCTTACCACCCTCGTCAAACACTTCAATCTCCAGAGCAGGGGTGATGGTCACGGTAAACTTCCTCTCTCCATAATCAAAGCAGCGCTGCATGTTTTCGTCAAAGCCCAGATCCGGCACGATTCGATCCGCCAGTTCTTCCTTTGTGATCCCAAGCTGTGAGGCTGCGAATTCCAGCGCCTTTTCCGCCGCCGCCTTGACCTGCTTGAATTTGAATTTGCGGGAGATCCCGTCCACGATCAGCAGTGCCTGAGGCTGGGGGCTAAGTGCCAGGGCCTGCACCGCCTCCGACGCGATGGCGCCCCGTGCGTTCTGCGGCCACTCCTGAATCTGATGATGCATCTTCTGGATAATATCCATGCCGCCGTGTATGGCTGCGGCATAGAGCACCCAGCGCTTTTTGGATTCCGCCCCCGCCTCCAGCCACTTGTCAAACAGTTCGTTCACATAGACGGCAAATTCGTTTTCATTCAGCGCTCCGGCCAGCAGCACGGCTCCCTGGCTGATGCCGCAGGGCGACATGGTTGAGTAGCACAGCAGAATCGCCTGCAGGTATTCCTCATCGGCCTCCTCGCCGCTCTTTTTGTGCACCTTGGAAAACGGCGTCTCATACGCCCACGCCAGCGCGCGCTTTTTATTCCCCTTGTGAATCTCCTTTACCAGATCCGTCTGGCTGACCGCCTTGTCGCCGGATTCGCTGCCGCCGCCGATATTCAGCGCGTTTTCCAAAAGCGCCCTGACTTTGCCGTTCTTCTCTTTTTCCAGCGCCTCCGTGAGGATGGACGAATATTTTTCGCCTCCCCACTTTGTCAGCACGCGAACCGCCACATCCCTGTCCGCCGCCTTTTTGGAGGAGAGCAGGGCGACGATGTCCTCCTCCCATCCGCTTGCCTTGTACAGAATATCCAGCAGCTGCTCTTTCACCGCCTTGGACGAATCCTGTGCAAAGGAGAGGATCGCCTCTTTGTTCTGCTCCGTCTCCTCCGCCATAATTGTCAGGCCGAAACATCTTCCCACACTGTCCGCCGCCTGAAAAGCCGCCAGCATTTCTTCCCGCCTCTCGCTCAGATAAACGCGGAAGATATCTTTTACGGTGCTCTCAAAGACATTCTTCCAGTTGCCCAGATAATAGGAACTTTCAATGTCCACATATCCGCTCAGCTGATGTCTCAGAGCAAGTTTTTCCGTATCCACCGCGGAAAACAGCCTCCGTATCTCTTTCTCTGACACTCCGCCCGACCGGTAGAGATAATTATAATTGTTCAGCCCGCGGCACATCATGACCAGTGTCTCGCACCGGTTGCTCAGAGCGTCATGGCCGTGTCCTTTCTGATAACTCTGCAGTGTGCTCCAGTGGTTTCCCGACCAGCGCCAGTTGCCCGTCAGGTACATCTTATCCTCGTGCGCATAGAGCGTCTCTATGCCCGCCTCGCCGCTTAAGTAGGCCCGCACTTCCGGCTGCACAGCAGGCTCCACGATCTTCGTAAACGCATCGATCACCTGCGTCTGCTGGTAGCTGATCTCCGCCTCCCATTTCTGTTTGTATAACCCCGGATCCAGTTCCCGGATCACGGACATCATGGTATTATATGTACCGAAATCCGCTTTCTCCATAAATTCCAAAAAGATCTTCTGATTGCGTGTAAACTGCTGCCCCAGTATATCCGTCCTGCTCTTTCCGGTCGCCCACTTGATATATCTGCGGCTTTCAATCTGCAGTATTTCATCCAATTCTCCGGCATTGTTTTTCAGGTCTTCACGCAGGTCCATGCTCTCCATAATATTCAGCATTAACTCTGCGGACGCTGCCAGACAGATGGTCAGCACATTCTTCAGCCGGTCAGACAGGGCAAAATTTACAAACGCCGTCCCGCCCAGAATGCGCAGCATGAAGCGGTCCACAGCGGCACCGGCTTTTGCCGTCTTCAGGACCCGCTCGTCCACCTTGTCGTTGTTAATGGCGTTTTGTAACTCCTTTATCACCGACTGCGCAGGGTTGTTTGTGTAGAGATTTCCTATGCTGTTTACCAGAATATCTTCATATCGTTTCATAAGCGCGCCATCCTGCGCGTCAAACTCTATCCCGGCCTCAGTCCTTTCTGTCTTCTGCCCCAGCAGCCTGCCCATACCGGCCAGAAGCCCACCCTGACGTCCTGCCGCTTTCATCGGCTTTGCCTCCGGATACTTCAGCAGGAAATAGGTCATCAGGAGAATCAGCCTGCCGTTTTCGTTCTTATTTCTCTGATACGCGGCGGCCTTTTGAATGTTCATGGGATCCTTCTCCGCTATTTTCATCAGATTTTCAATGGAAAAACGCCCGATCATATTCTCGCTCTGTCCGATCCTGACCGCATACAGCGCCGCCCTTTTCTCCGGCTCCAGGATAAACGCGAATTTTTCCCCGAAGTTAAAAAACATCATGGGAAACAGGTTGGCGCCTGTGGACTCACCGGCAGTGAACAGGATCTGCGCCAGCTTTTCGCCCTCCTCGCCTCTGCCTTTTCCCGTTAGTTCTGTAAAAAGCATGTTAAACTTGCTGTCCAGGCCGGAGGGAAGCTGGGAAAGATCCCGGAACGGAAACTGCCTGATCTCCCGTCCGTCTGTCTCTCCCAGCAGATAACTCTCCGCCGCTGTCAGTTCATCCGAAGTGAAAACTTTCGTCGCCTCCAGAAGTTCCATTACTTTCACCACACGCTGGTTATTGGGATTATACATGATTTTTGCCCCGCCTTTCTTTTATGAATAATAATCCAGTCCCCGGTCATATGCGCTCTTTTGTGTGCAGAGATACAAATACTCGCAGATGCCTGTGTACACCGACGCCATCCGCTCCGTATCCGCCTCCATCCGGTGGCGCCCGGCTGAAATCTCATCGGACAATTCCGACAGCAGCTTTGACAAATGCTGCATTCCGCAGCGTCCGGTTCGCTCCGCCGCTCTCTGCAGATCGCGCAATGTGCTGTCATGAACCGTGTCAAAACCGCTCTGATACAGTTCTTCCATCAGTTTCAGCACGCCGCCTGCCAGTTCCTCCACCGCCTCATACTTCGATCTGTTCTCTTCCATACCGCCCTCCTTCATTCACGAAACTTATCCATCACCGCCACGGGATACATCCGGATCCGTCCGTCCCGCAGATAAATTTTTCCCAGAAAACAGGGCGGTTTCTTTTGGGAGATTCTCTCCAAATATCGAATGGAACCCGCCTCATCCTTGGAATAAGTCACTTCCACCAGGATCTCTCGTCCCTGTATGTCATAAAGCGGCAGGGAAAGCTGTTGTCCGGTCTGTGAAAAATCCGCCCTCTCACAGGAATCCGGCTGCACAAACACAAGATCTGTCCCCTCCTGGGATCCGCTCTCCGAAAGCCACTCCCGCTGCTGTCTCCCGATCTGTTCCGGGAACAGCTTCGCAAAATCGCTGTAATACCAGCCCTCTACGTCGGCCGAAGACAGCCTTTGCTCTCCCATGATCTCCCCTTTTGTGTCCTGGCTGGCAGACAGCCTTCTTCTTCCGTCACATTTTGCCCCGATCAGGCGGATCCGGACTTTCACCAGTTCCTCCAGGGAAATGTTCAATCCCCAGGGAGCCTGGCTTTTTTCCGTCATTCCTCTTCTTCTGCCTTTTTCGTAAAACACAGGTCTGGCATTTGTATAAGTATACCACTTTCGGGTTCTCTCCTCCAGAAAATATACCGTCTCTCCCTCGTAGCCCGTCTGGCTGTGAAAATGATCTATGGCGATACCAATCAGATCCAGATTGCCCACGGGCATATAGTCTGCTCTGAATTCCCCCGCATATTCCGCGGTTTCCGCGCTGTCTTTCGCATGCAGCAGAAGATCCACACGCCGATAAAGTCTTGTGATCTGCCCCATCAGATCTTCCGTCCGAAAAGCGGCTTTCCGCTTAAAATATCTGTCATAGGAGTCAAACAGCGCGCGGAAATATCCTTCAAACCTGGCAAGTCCCACATTGTGGCTGATCACCGCAAGCCGTTCCAGATAATCCAGCGCATCCGGAGAAGTCCTGGATAGCCCGGTTCGGAGAAGTTCCTCCAGAAAATCTTTCATCTGCCCGGCGGCCTCTCTGACAGCATCCATATCATAGGTGCGCTCCTCCCCGTTTTCCCCCATCAGAGTTTCCAGATTCAGCACTTTCGCCTCAAGCTGGCACCACAATATGGCCTCCGCCTTATGCGCGCACAGTTCTTTCTTATGGCAGGTGCAGGAGGAATATCCCAGCGGGGACAGCAGTTTTACCACAAACCCCTGCTCCGGGAGCCGAACGGTAACGATGGAGGTATACTGAATTTCGGGTTTTATGTCCGCTGCCGCTCTGTTTAAAAAGGCCTGCCACCCCCGTCCCCCTATCGCTTTTTTCAGCTGCGCCAGGGGGTATGCGTTTATTTCCCCGCTTACCCCAGGCGCTTTTGCACCCTCGGATGTTTCTGTCTCTCCGGCATCCTTCATCTGCATCGGTTCCCCGCCGCTTCCCGGCCGTTCTGTCCCGGCATTTTCCGCTTTCTCTGTCGCCCCGGCATTTTCCGCTTTTTCTGTCGTCCCGGCACTTTCCGGCTTCTGCGCTTCTCCGGCGGCCTCCTGCATTGCGTGCTCCCGCAGTACCAAAATGGCCTGCACAACATGGCGGCAGATGCTTCTGGACGGACAGCTGCATCTGCTCTCCCCCAGGGGAAAGCGCACGGTCACTGTCTCATCCCCCACCCTGACGGAAAGTTCTCCGCCCGGCTCAGTGATTTCCGCCGGTATCTCCTCTTTATCCTTATAGGCCCGTTTTACAATTCCCTTGTTGCTGATTCCGACGAGATAGTCGTCATCCACGTCCTTCAGCATGCTCATCCAATCACTCATACAACTATCTTCCCTATCCATTCCGCCAACTGTTCCGGCGTCATCGCGCCCACAAAAGCTCCCATATCCGCAAGAGCCGCCGCCGCATTTCTGTCATAGCTGGGATTCGCCTCCATATCCAGAGCGGTCAGCACTACCAGCCTGGCTCCGCTCTCGATAATTCCTCTGGAAACACTGTAGAGCCGCTGATAGCCGCCGCCCTCATACAGATCCGTCACCAGAACCACCATGGTGCGATACGGAAAATCGATCAGCCCCTCACAGTAGGACAGCGCTCCCGCAATATTCGTTCCGCCTCCCAGCTGCACGCTCATCAGCGTCTCCACCGGATCCTCCACATACCCGCTCAGATCCACCACATTGGTATCAAATATGACAAGCCTTGTGTCCAGCATCGGCAGTTTGGCAAAAATGCCCGCCATAATGGCGCTGTGAATAACGGAATCCAGCATGGAACCGCTCTCATCCACACAGATGATCACTCTCCACTGATTATATTTTTTCATCCGTGAACTGAAGTACACGTCTTTCAGCACAAGCTGCCTGTTATCCTGGTCATAATTTTTGAGATTCATGCGGATGGTCTTTTTCACATCCAGATTCCGCGCCGATCTCACCGGGCTGCTGGCATTGCGGTTGAGTTTGCCGAAAAAGGAAATCCGCACCTCCTGCTCCAGCTTTCTGGCAATCTCATCCGCCACCTTGCGGACAATATCCCTTGCCAGCGCCAGCACTTCCCCTTTCATCATGTGTTTCAGTTCCAATATGGTTTTGAGCAATTCCTTGTTCGGCTCCAGTTTCCGCAGCACATCCGGGTCTGTCAGAAGTTCAGTCATGTTATACTTTTCCAGTGCATGGCGCTCCAGTATCTCCACGGTCTGTTTCGGGAAAAGCTTCTTGATCTGGTGCAGCCAGTGAGGCACCGTAAGCTGAGAGTTCTCACTGCCTCCCCTTTTCTCCTCGCGCACCTCCTGCTCCTCCCCATATTCCCGGGAATACAGAAAATCCAGCACATTCTCCATATCCATATACTGCAGCGTGTTCCGGGAAAAAGAAATCTGTTCGGACGAATACTTGCCCAGGACAAGCCGCCACCGGTTCAGGATCTCCTGATCGTCAGGCCCGCTGCCTGTCTGCCGTCTGTCATCCATGTCCGCCCACCTCCGTTTCTTCCGGCGCTCCGGCTTTCGGTCCGGCATCTTCATCCGCACCTTTTCCCGCTTTCGGTTGGCGGAGCATCCGCGTCCTGACATATTCGTCCATTTCTTTTCCGTAGGAATACCACTCGGGAAGAATTTCCTCCCGCTGCAGAATATCCTCCTGCTCTTTCCCGTGAAGTTTCGCGGCCATAAGGGCGATTTTGTCAATCTCCCGCGGCGTAAAGTAGGCGAACGCCATGCGCAGCTCCGGCAGAAGCTGCATGAACTCCGTGTCTTTCACCTGTCCGAAAAACGTATCCAGCATGCTCAGAAACTGCTCTCCGATAAACACCAGATCACGCGCCGTGAAAAAAAGTCCCTTGAAAAACTGAGCCGTCTTTAAAAGCTGTTCCTCTGTTCCCGCAAGATACCCTCTGCACGCGTTCTCCACATCCGCAGCCGTTTCTCTGCCGCTCCCATATAATATGCCGTGAATACAGCCGTGCAGACCCGCATGAATCTGCCCGTCCTGCTCCATCCCGAAAAGCGCCTCGTAGTAGGCCTCCCGCTCCCGCTCAAATCCGTCCCCGCTTTTGCGCCCGGTCAACTGGTACAGAAGTTTCAGCGCATTCATACATTTTGTCAGATCCTCGTCCTTGATCTTAGCCATGGACGGCAGAAGCGTGATCAGCTTCTGGCAGCCTATATGGATCAGGCCGCCAAAATCCATCCGGGTGTCATACAGACCTCCCAGTTCTTCCATCATCATCAGCGATTTTACCGCTTCAGCAATGGAATAAAAATCCGTATCCTGCAGCATCAGTTCGTAAACCTGGTCGTAAACAGGCTGAAGCTGCTCCTCCAGTCCCATCTCAAAGACATGTGTGAGAAGCAGCGCGCCTCCCATCGCTCCGTTTTCCTTTCCAAGCCGCATCTTTACCAGACTGACAGCCGCCTCCTCAATGGTTGCGCCGTAGACGGACATATCGATGAGCGCCGCGTTCACCTGGGCATTCCACTTATATTTCCAGATCTCCCGCATCAGGTTCCGATCCTTTTTCAACTGCAGGTTCGGTCCTTTCACCTTTCTGGCAAAAGCCGTCTCCAGAAAGATCATACGGTTAAAAAACATGCTTGCCTGTCTGTGTTTCGGATTGATAAAAACGGACAGTGTGACCTCAGACTCCAGCGTGGAGCCGACTTTCAGTCCGAACCGCCTGCACTGCGTCTCAAAATCATGGATGATCGGCGGTACATCCGCACGGGCGCAAAGCTTTCCCATGGCATTTCCCGTCATATGTTTTCTCAGAATCCGCACAGGCGCATCCGAGGCATAATTGTATTCGCCCTTTACAAATGAGGACAGCACCGCATCCAGAAGTTCATAGGCTCCCGGCTGCCTTTTCCCGCGCAGGGCCGCCAGTCCGCGCGCCATGCTACAGGCACAGATCTCGTCATAGGTTGACAGATAGCCCTCCTTTTTCCGGGTCTCCTTGCCGGAGGCAACGATCATATCCAGAACTACATTCTCATAAGGATCTTCCGTCTCCTGCATTCCCGTCCAGACTTTCTGATAAAACCCGGTAAAGGGCATCCCGCTGGCGTATCCGTTCAGTGCGTCCGCCGCCTCCATGGAATAGGGCATCAGGTATACGCCCTGGTCTTTCGCCGGAACTTTTCCGCCGCCGGATTTCTGCGGTTTCTCCTCCGCGCTCACCTCTTCGCCCGCATGCGCACTTCCGTTTACATGCGTATCCCCGCCCGTACATACATCTTCACCTGCAAGAAGCGCCCGCAGCGCCGGGGTATGAACGCCGCCTGTGACCACCAGCACCGCATTCCCCGAGGAGGCCGCAGTCTTCGCATATTCCCTGATTTTCCCTGCCATATAGCGCTCCCTGGCCAGACATCCCTCTTCCTCCAGAGATTCCGGGGGCGTATTCTCCCGTGCCAGCGTGCAGTATGTCAGCAGATCGGAAAACCATTTTTCACTCTCTTCCTGGAGTCCGTTCAATTCAAAATACTTTTCCCAGAACTCGTCAAAACTGCGCAGTCCGGTTTTTTCACACAACTGTCTGAGATATTCGTTCTGTGAAAGCAGGTAATCGTCATTATAATTACTTTTTTCTTCTTCCCTTTTCAGTAAACCTTTTCCCTCCCGGGACGCCGCAAGAATGTCGCCGTAAGGAAGATCGATAAATGCCGTCTCTATCCCAAAGTTTTTTCCCGCCCGCAGCGCTACCAGTTCCGGAGAATAATCCAGAAACGGATAGTAGCATTTATAATGCTCTTTCTCCTCGGAAATCCGCGCCGATACGTCATGGTAGGAATAATATATGGCAAAGGGCGCCTCCGTCTCCTCATCCACCATAACGGAGATCAGGGGATTGGCGTTGTCCGGTCCTTCCACCAGAATGACGGCAGGTTTTATGCTCTGAATCATACTGCTCACATGATAAGCGCACGCCGGACTGTGATGACGGACGGGAAGCAGAATTATCTCAGCCATCTCCTCGCTTCGAAATATTCTTTCCATAATCCACCCTCTTTGCTGCTCTTGTCCCTGATGACAGTGTTAAAATATCCCTTTACCTTTTCCAGATCGTCTTTGTTTTCCTTGGACACCGCCCCAAGCAGATTCTGTACCAGGCAGTCCATGCTGATTCTGGAATCCCCGTAATAGTACCCCGTAATCATCGCCTGATAGTACACTGACACTGCCTCCGCAGTGCTCATCACCGAGGACGGTTTATCAATTCTGTGACCGTAGGAAGAAACGCCCTCCCTGAGTTCATGATAGGTGGAGGCAAGAATCTCCGCCACATTTTCGTCCGCCCGCATCTCGATATGACTCTCCGCCGCCAGCTGATTCACCTCGTTTACAATGATCTGCTTCTCCATAGCCGCCTCGCGCACCGGCATCACCGTCTCAAAGTTGAACCGGCGCTTCAGAGCGCTGCTCATCTCGTTGACTCCCTTATCCCGCGTATTGGCCGTGCCGATTACATTGAATCCGGGCCTTGCAAACAGAAATCCGTCATCCCCCAGCTCCGGCACATTCAGCACTTTATCGCTGAGCACACTGATCAGGCTGTCCTGAATCTCCGCAGGCGTCCTTGTAATCTCCTCAAATCTCGTCAGAATTCCCTTTTCCATCCCCACGTACAGCGGCGAGGGTACAAGCGCCTCCCGGCTGGGGCCTTTTGCCAGCAGCTGGGCATAGTTCCAGGAGTATTTGATCATATCCTCCGTGGTTCCCGCCGTTCCCTGAATCGTGTTGGTGCTCACGCCGCTGATCGCCGCCGAGAGCAGTTCCGAGAGCATGGTCTTGGCCGTTCCCGGTTCCCCCACCAGCATCAGTCCGCGGTTTCCTGCCAGCGTTACGATGCAGCGCTCCACCAGAGCGTCGTTTCCGAAGTATTTCTTCTCAATGAAATACTCTTTGCCCCCATAGACAATGGGTTTGCGGCTCCCCAGAATAAATGTCCTGACCGCCTTGGGCGACATCTGCCAGTTTTCCGGCCTGCGCCCCGTATCCGTGTTTTTCAGTGCCTCCAGTTCCCCCTGATACCGTATCTCCACAGGAGGTTTGATCAATGCCTGCTCCATATATAGTCCTCCGTTTACCGGCCGCCCTCCGGCGACGGCCTATCTTTTTCTATGATAGCACCTGACATGCTGAAATTCAACCGCTGTATCCTGCACAAAGTGAAAAATGCCCGCCGCAGATCCGGCCGGATTTTGCATCAAAAAGGACGCCGTCCCCCGGCGCCCTTTTATCCTGATCATTATTTCACTTTTCCGCAATGAATCTGAATCGCTTTGTTTGCAAACTCCGCCGTTCCCTCTCCGCCGGCACGGTCAATGTTTTGGGTGAAATCTCCTCCCCCGGCATACATCCTGCCAAGTCCCGAAAGGATCTCGTCCGAACATGTGTAAAAATGCTCCGTAATAAATCCCTGCAGTTTCTCCACCAGCGCCTGTGCCTGTGCGGACGCCGGATCCTGCTCTTTCACTTTTCCGAATTCCGTGAAGATCTCCATCATCCGGATCCCCAGTTTCCGATTCTCTTCCGGCCCTCTTCCCTCTGCCTTTCGCTGGTACTCCCTATATTCTGGCATAGTTCCCCAGGATGCTTTGGCCTGTGCTGTGTACTCGTCGATCTTTTTGGTGTCAAATGCTGAAAAATCCATTGTTTTCCCTCCTGTCACTTTGATTCCACGGGCGAGATCGATCAGTTTCTCCAGATGTTCTTTCTTCAGCGTCAGCAGGTCAATCTGCTGTTCCAATGCCTTATTCCGGTCAAAGTCAGGGCTTTCCAGAATCCGCCTGATCTCCTTCAGCGGAAATTCCAATTCCCGGAACAGTAAGATCTGCTGCAGCCTTTCCAGATCTGTATCGTCATACAGACGGTAGCCTGCCTCGGTATATTCCGCAGGATGCAGAAGTCCGATTTTGTCATAGTACTGCAGGGTGCGTATACTCACTCCCGCAAGTCTGCTCACTTCCTTTACTGTCCTCATGGTCATCTCCTCCTCGTGTAACATCACTATAAACTATGACGCAGCGTAGGAGTCAATCCTTTTTTCGGATCTTTCCTTTCAGAGACGTCTTTCTCGATCATACAGACAGACGCCCATGCTCCGCAGAACACAGGCGTCCGTTTTATTCCAGAGTAACCCTATACTCCATCCGTCCCATTTTGACTATATCTCCTGACCGGATCTGCGTTACCGAGCCGACGATACATCCGTTCATACTCGTTCCGTTGGAAGAGCCGATATCGCGTATGTAAAACCGGTTGTCCGTAAAGCTGATCTCACAGTGTCTCTCCGAAACGGCGTTATCCGTCGAAACAGCGATATCGCAGCACGCGGGATTTCTCCCGATTACTATCTTGTCAACGATCCGGCACATATATACTCTGCCCGGATCTGCCATGCAGGTCAGCGTCACCTTATGCTCGCAGGCCGCAGACTGCGCACCCTGCGAGTCAAACAGAATGTGAGTCTTTTCTTTCTCCAATACCGGATTTTCCGAACGGGACATGATACCTGCAGGCTGTCCATTTCCGGGGATTGGAGCAAATCCGTTTGCCGGGGACGCAGGCGATGCGGGCTCTTGTACCGGCTTATTTCCGGGTACAGACACAACCACCTGTACCGGTCCCGGCGCAGGCGCCGATCCGGTCCCATGCGCGGCCCCCTGGCCTGTGGAGGCGCTCTGCGGCGGCACATTTACCTGTGCGGAAGGATACCCCTGCGGCGGTACGTTCACCTGTACGGGAGGATACCCCTGCGGCGGCACGTTCACCTGAACCGGCGGATATCCCTGCGGCATCCCGCCGTTATAGACCCTTTGATTTCTCAACTGCTGATCCAGTCCTGCATAATCATTGCCCACCGGCGCTTTCTTTTTATGATTTTTACTGACTACAACAATAATGACAATCAACACAATCAGCGCTATAAAAATCCCTGCCGCAATAGCCAGTATAAGTCCATATGCTTCCAGGAATTCAGTAATGGACTCTATTAGTTGCCCTACATCCCAGCCCGCTCTCATAATACCTTTATGCCTCCTCAAACGGTTTTACCTGCTCGATGGCCTCCCGCAGTTTTTCTTCAAACGCAAATCTCGTCTCATTCTGAAAGCCAAGCGCATAAATCCTTTCGATCTGATCGTGATCAAAGAGCGCCGTGGCCTCCGGGCTTATAAACCCTTCCGGATAACCGCATCCCGCATAATCGTAAATGGTCTCGTTATCTCCCATTTTATATTTGCAGTATCCGATGATCATCAGCCTCTTTTTCGCATTTTTCAACCGGACCACCGTCCCGATGGGTAGTGTTCTCTCAAACATGGCTCTGCCTCCTCTTTGTCCTATTCCTGTCCCTTGTCCCCGGCATCCGCTTTTGCCTTTTCATAATTCTCTGCGGTCTGCTGCTTCACATCGTCAATTTTCTGCTGCAGAGCGTTCATATAGACAAAAGTTTCCCTGTCCTGATATCCCAGCGCCAGCACCTTTTCAATCTGCTCGCTGTCAAACTGATAGATCTTCAAAGTATCCATATATCCCTCCGGGTAAGGAAAACCCGAATAATCGTACACATACCCCGGCCTTGCCGGTCCCGTAGGACAGAAGCCGCATATCATCATGGGCTTTTCCGCGCCTTTCAGGCATACCACAGATCCGATTGGTAACAAATCCCTGCTCATAAAAACCTCCATTTGTCCTCATTGTGCCTATCTCAGTATAAACAATTTAAAAGTTTTTGTCTATCCAAATATTCCGCCAACAAAACTTGTAACTGTAGACCAGCCGCTGCTGATGGCATTTCCCACACCATCTGCAAAGTCGGAAACATTGCCTGCTATATCACCCACAAAATCCGCCGCCGCATTATAAGCGTCTACTGCCGCGCTGCCCACATTCTGTACGAAATCCAGCCCTCCGTCCACAATACCGTCCACAAGGCCGCCTACATCCAGTTCCAGCTTCACGCTGCCGCCGATTCCCAGGCTGGCCCCTACATCCAGACTGAACTTGCCGTCATCAAATCCTACATCCACATGCGCCCCGATACCGAAGTTTACGGAACCCCTCACATTGCCTTCCACGCCTGCAATATTCACGCCTACTTCCCCGGAGGCCTCCCAGGCAATAGCTTCCGCGGAGGCCTTGGCATACAGTTTGGGGTCAAAATTGCCGTCTTCGTCCCAGATGCCTACGCCAGCCTGCGCCTTTCCCTCCACTTTTCCTACGGTGACCTGCCCGCTGCCGTGAACATTCAAATAGTCGCTTCCCAACTGTCCCGCCGCCTCTGCGGTAAACGCAGTCAGTGCAACGCCTATTTCAGCCTCCACGCCACCCATGGTGACCTCCAGGGAAGCGGAGGCTTCCGCTTTCATAAAATCCGCGGAATATGTATAACTGCCCCAGTCAGTCTCCACATCCCCATCTTTTCCCAGATGGATCAGACTTCCCTCTTTTGCTACCGAACCGGACCATATAGTAATGTTTTCCAGTATCTCTTTTCTCTTCTGGGCATCCGTTTTTTCTTTTTTGTCATCCGAAGAGTCTTCTTTCTCTTTCTTTACCAGCTTTCCGTCTTTCCACTCATAATGCTCGTCTAATATATTGTTCTTTTTCTTCTCATCCCATTTATCCCACAGCGTATGCTCATAATTTCCCCATTCGCTTTTCTCTTCCCACTCTTCGTCTTTCAGTATTTCATTTACAAGCCAGCCAAACCCCAAAACAGGGTTAACCGCGCTGATACAGAGCCCTTCCCCCACTGTGGTAAACGCATTCCACACATCCTGCGCTGAAATCGGATGATCATTCGCATATCCGCAGATCCTGCGCTCCGTCTTTTCGTATTCGCTGCGCACATTTGACAGTGTCGAACGCAGCTTCTTCATATCAGACGCATAACCGTTCACATTATCGGCGAGCTTTTTCAATACATCTGTAATGTTTTCCTTGTTTTTGATCTGAAAACTCAGACCGCTTCTGACAGACATGATATCCGATTCCAAAGCGCCAAGGCCGGTTATGATATTTTTTTCTTCCTCTATCCTTTGGCTTAAGCCGGACAGTTTTACGCTGAAATTTTCCATAGCACTCCTCCATGCCGTCAATTACCGCACACCATAAGTACGGTTTATAAAAGGCATCGCCGCTCTGCAGTAATGCCTTTTGCTCATTTCCCTAGAGAATATCACCTGCAAGACTGTTGCCGAGTTCTTCGTTGGCCTGCTCTGTGGAACGATATCTGCCGGCCATCTCGTTCAGATCCGTCACATGTTCATTGATCATGGCCGTCAGTTTTGCAATGTCGTCGTTCAACTGATTAAACTTATTTATGTATGCAGTGGAAGCTTCACCCTGCCATTTTGCGCCCAAGCCGTTTACCTGATCTGTCATGCTGTTAGCCAGCCTCTGTACCTGTGCCATAATGCCGCTGAATTCATTTGCTGTGCTCTCAAGCTGTTCCGGTGTTACTAAAATTGTTCCTTCCATAATTTCCTCTCTCCTCCTGATTTATCTGTTTTTCTGATTTTGCCCCGCCAATCAATATCTTCTGGTAGCGGCAGTCTCCACGTTCGCCGCCTCCGCAGCGTCGTATTTAGATGCGATCGTCTCCAGCGTCTGACAGTATCTCTCAATCTCCGCCGCAAACTTGTCCATAAAGGACTTATCGTTCATAAAGGCGGTATGGAATGCATCATTTGCGGGTCCCTGCCACTGCGTCTTAAGCTGGCCTTCAGAGTTCACCAGATCTTCCACCTGTCTTTTAAAATCATTGTTATACTCCCTCAGTGTACCTGCCGCTGTGCGCAATTCCGAACTTGTTACTAAAATCTGTGCCATATTTTCTTCCTCCTGTTGGCTGTTTTATTTTTACTGTTCCCTATATGCATATTCTGCCACAGGGAAACTGTTTTACGTATAAAAACTGACATACGACCTGTTTTACAGACAGATAACCTGCTTCAAATATCCTGCTCCGGTTCTTCCCGGCCTCAGAAGCGTCTGCCCCCTCCCGAGCTGTGCCCGCTGCCGCTGCTGCCCGGGGAACTGAATGTCCCTCCCACATTTCGGGCTGCTTCCTCAGCTGCACGACGTGCTGCATCCTCGGCTGCTCTTCTTGCCGCGGCTTCCCGTTCCTCTGCAATTCGTACCGCCTCCATTTCCGCATCATAAATATTTTTGGCAATGGTGCGGATGGTGGTGGCCGTATTGCGCAGATCCTTTACCGTCTCCTGCATGTGTTCTCTTACCCCCTGGCTCTTTTGGATATATGCCCCCGCATTATCCCCTTTCCAGTCGCTCCCCAGACTGTTTAAGACATTCTGCAGATCCGTATCGGCTATTCTGCTCAGCCTGTCGGCAATGTCATCCAGGTCATTGGCTTTCTGCCCGGCCTTGTTAAAATCCATCTGAATCTGATATCTGCTCGCCATATTAAAAACCCTGCCTTTCCACAACCTGCGAACTTTGGGCCGATGGCCCAAATTCGCATGTGAAAAATCTTTGATTTTTCACATTAGCCTCCTATATGATCACATCGCCCGGCAGTTCCTGAATCTCCTGCTGGATCTTTAGTTCTGTATCGGTATATTTTTGTGCGATGGCCACCAGATCCACCGGATGTTCTCCCAGTCTCTTCAGAATCTCCTCCGTATCTTCCTCCAGCGCATAATACATCTCCCGATGCTTATCCCCGGCCTCACCAACCCAGTAACTTTTGGTTTTGTCCACCAGCCGGCGCAGTTCCTCAAAATGCCCCCGCATGGCGCTTACACTTTTGGCTGCTTCGGCGCTTTTGGCTGTCAGAACCTCCGGCGTCACTTTAAAACTCACGGTCTTCCCCGTCAAAGACAATGCGTTCCCAACAGCGCCTCCCGTAAACTGCATGATTCTTCCTCCCCATTATATTTTGATTTTGTCAATCTCCTCTCTCACCGCTGTCTCACATTTCCGGTAAGAGTCCCTGGCGTTTTCCACGCTGTCAATGATATCATCCACAGTGCCGCACAATGCCTCCAGTGCCTGTCTGTCCCTGCCGAACTGCAGGTTAAACGCAGCGTTTGCCGGACCTTCCCACATCGCATCCAGTTCCGATATTGTTTCGAACATGGACGCCATATCCCCGCGCACCAGACCTACAGCCTCTTTCAACGCCTTGATATCCTGCTCCAGTGTTGTGATATCCACTTCTATGTAGTCTGCCATATTCCCTCCCATACCTTTAATAAATAATCTGTCTTAACCGGTCCGCCATATTGTCGGCAAACCGTACCTGAAACCACCCGAACCCCTCGCGTTCTCTTCTGCGGACGCCTTCCGCATAATCCACAATCCCATTTTCACAGATGCTGTAATGCCCTGCAATCTGCCCCAGTGCAACCAGCATCTGCAGAATCTGCTGTCTCTGGTTTTCCATGTCGGATATCTCTTTCCGGATGCTCCGTATGACTCCCTCCATACCTGACAGCTGCCTCAATTCCCTGATAACGCTCTCGGCATCGGATATAGCCTGGTTCAGTTTTCTGATCTGCTGCTGCATGTCCGTGGCAGCAGCCTCCATCGCCCTTACATTTGCCCGAAACATCTTTTGCTCCTTTCGACATCTACACTTTACCACATACGCTCTCCGAATGCACATTTCCTGACAGACAGCACATTTTTATGGATAGATGACCTGTCCTTTTATACAAGCAGCAGCCTGCTTCCGGTGGCCACGCCGCATTCTCTCAGAGTTGACTGTCTGTCCAGCACGACCTCCCCTCCATATCTGCACAGCAGCAGGTCCTCCCGGCTGCCGATAATCGTGCAGTGCTCTTTCTGGCTGATCATCTCAACGATTTCTTCCATTACCAGCGCAACCGGCGCATTCTCATCCAGACTGAAATCATAGGTCTGCTCCACACTGGGTACCGTTATATCCACTAATATCATACTCAACCTTTACCTCCTGTTTGATCCTGTACGGCAGGTTCTCTGCGTTCCCAGCTTTCGTCACCCCATGCAGGAAATCAACATCTCATAAAAAGCCTGCGCCTCATATTCCCAATATTCTCTCAGATCTCCCGTCCGTTCCGCCACTCTGTAGCCGCCGGCCTCCCGGATCAGAGAAAAATCTCTGACCGCTTCCTGCCTCTCTCCTCCCGCAGCCAGCAGAAGATACCTGGCATATACATTTTCCTCGTCCCAGAATGCAGTCTCCCGCTCCTGCAGTCCGGCGATATCCGGATCCAGAAACGGCTTTGGCAAAAATCCACGGTCCGACAACTGGGGAAACAATTCTTCCCTCTCATGAACGCCTATTTTTATTGCACTTTCGTCCTGCAAGCTCTCTTCCAGGCTGACAAGCCGGTCTCCGAGATAAAAACAGGCATCCGACATCTCCCTGTCTTTTCCTGTCACAGCCAGAATCCAGCCCGCCTCTTTCATGGATAAAACAGCGGTGCGGTATGGCTCCCGCAGACGAAAACCGCCGCCCTCCTGGACCAGGATTCCTTTTCCGGCCATCTCATGAATCGTATACATAACAGCGGCTTCATCCGGCTCACTTTTCGGGCGTATCCCATATATCCTCGTAAGCCCCATGGCCGCGGCCAGTATCTGAAACTCCGTCTCCCCCAATATCAGCAATTCTTCCATTCCTGCTCTCCCTCCGCCAACATGATCACAACATTCCCTTAAACCGCGGCTTATAGCTTCTGGAAAGCGGAACCGACATGCCATGGGACAGCCGGATCTCATTTTGTGACAACATGACTTTTTCCACAAAGGCTTTGTTGACCAGAAACCCCCGGTGGCACCGCAGAAAAATATCCGGAAGTTTCTCTTCCAATTCCTCTATTGTGTCGTAAAAAGCGATCTCTCTGTCGCGCAGGCGAATATAAATCTTTTTGTCCCGTGCCTCCAGATAACAGATCCGGCTGTACGGAATCCGCATTTTCCCCTCCAGCGTCGTCACAACAAACGCTTCCCCGCCGTCGTTCTCCTCCACCCGCGACAGGTAGTCCCGGATCATGTCCGACAGTTTCTCTTTGAGCGCCGCAGGGGTAAAAGGCCGCAGAATCAGGCTGGATGCCAGTATATCCGGGCGAACATACTCCATGGGTGACAGGGTGGCATCCGCAATCAGCATCAGAAGCATATCCTTGTGTTCTTTCCGTATCTTTCCCAGACAGGCCAGACTTCCTTTTGCCGTCACGTCATAACAGGTCATGCTGACCAGGGGCTGCTTTTCAAAAAAGCATAGCACCTCCTGCAGGGAGGCATACGAAAACATCTCCCACTTCTCCTCGCTGAGATAGGCCGCCAGATCTTCCGCCATCTTCCGAATCAGGTGCAGTTCCTCCGTACTGCTGCTGTACATAAGCATGGATACCATATATATACCCCCACAGAATACTTATATTCCCCGTGCCAGAGGAATCACCACTTTACCGACAGGATCCTCATTGCCTGTGGGAATCATTCCGATACCTGCTTTCTGTATTTTGCTCTGTTCCGTATATGGTATATTGCTGAAGTCAAAGTAACGCACATTGTTCACGGCTCCGCCCAGGTGCATACCCGTGCGGTATCCCGTCAGGCTGTCATATATTTTGGCTCCCAGCACGGGACTGATCGCATCCTGGTTGATTCCCAGGAAAAAGAAGATATTGTGCTGCTTTCCCTTTTCAGCGATATTTTCCACAAATGCCCTGATATTGAGAACTCCGGCCTCCGGTTTGGTAATGGACTGCACGAAAGTTACAATATCAGACACTACGATAAAATACGGCTTCTCTGTCTGCATCGCCTCATAGATCTCCCATTCATCCTTTCCCTGTTCTATGAGACTTCGCTTTATGACATTTCTCTGCTTGACAGGCTCCACAAGGCGGCTGAAGAAATCCGCCTGCGCTTTCTGGCTGTCTATGTATTCGGCGCCCGCGGCCTGCGCCGACGCTTTCAGATCCGACGCTCCGTGCTCTATCACGATCAGATTTCCCTGTTTTCCCGCCGCAGAGCGGATAATCACTTTCAGCAGATTTGTTTTGCCCGTTCTCGCCCGGCCGGATACCAGATAAGCATATGTTCTGCTCAGATCTATGCCATAGACATCGGCGCTGCTCAGATCGTATCCGATGGGCAGATATCTGCTGCCCGCCTGCATTGCGCGGACATCGTCAAGCTGTTCATATTCCTCCCAGACCGGTTTCTCCGGAATCACCGGAATCGCCTTTGCCCGGCGTCCGTCCCAGCTGTCATTCATCTGCAGACATACCCTGCCGATTTCCTCCATCCGCTTGAAATCGTCGTCTGCCTCCAGTGCCAGAGCCGTATGGAATTCCAGAACGCTCTCCCCAACCACAGCCAGTCCACGCCCTTTGATGTTGTTTTCAGGCAGAACCTCAATCTGATTATTTCTGAGAGCATCCGCATAGGCAAATTTGTCGTTCATCTGCAGGCAGATCACAGTCTTGAAATTATCCCCCATCTTGGAGGGAATCTCCGCCGTGGCAAACCCCGCGGCCGTAACCGCCAGATAAATCCCGTAACTCACGCCTTCTTTTGCCAGGCGCAGTACTCTGTCGTCATATTTATTCTCTGTCTTCTCCCGGAACGCCCCGTAATTGTCAATCGCCACCACAATGGCAGGCACCGCCACCCCGTTGGCCTGTACATACTGGGCATAATTTCCTCCCCGGAAAAGTTTCTTCCGCTCCTCTATAATCATTTCTGTCATATGGAAGAATTTATCTATCTTTTCCGTATCGTCCTCATACATAACACCGCCCACATGCGGCGCTTTCTCCAGAGAGGACAGCATACGGCTGCTGAAATCAATGGCATAGATATTCAGCCAGTCCGGACGGTATCTGTTGATCAGCCCAAACAGCATCGTCTGCAGGAAACTGCTCTTGCCGCTCACAATGCTGCCGCACACAGCCAGATGCCCTCCCTCGCTGAAATTAACGACAAGCGGCATCTGTGCCTGATTTACCGGGTCATCGCACAGCCCCACCGGCACAAACAGATTCCATTTGCTCTGCGGCCCGGGCCACTTACCGTCCTGATAAACGCTTCCCGCATATCCCTGCAGATCCTTCAAATACATGACTTTGGGAAGCAGCGGCATCCAGAGCTGCATTTGATGCGTATATCCCTCTTTCTGAGCCATCTGCCCCAAATACTCTATCACGGCATCCAGCTGGGTCTTTCCTTTTGTCTCGGGCAGTTTTTTGTGCTGCTTTTCAAACTCGGAAATGACGCTCTCTGCCTCCTCTTCCGGTGCCAGTTCTCCGTTTTGGCCGCGGATCTGCGCATAGATCTGAATCAGATCCTCCGCCCTTCGCCCGTTGTACTCCGTCTCAGGATACTCCAGCTTCTGTCTGTCCGCCTCCTCAAAGAAATACCGCAGGCGGTCCTGATCTATGGCAAAAACCGCAAGTTCTTCCCCGGCAGCCAGGGCCGCGCCGCTTACGGTCTTCAACAGTCTCTGTACCCAGCGGTTACGGCTCTGCTCCTGCTGCCTGCTCTTTAAGCTGTTTCCGATCAGCGCCGCCTTGCCCGGCAGAGACAGCATGGACGCAATCTCTGTTTTTACATTTCCGCCGTTTTCATCATAGGAAGCGCCGCTGTACCCGGACTGGAACAGTTCATAGACCTCGTCGTTTCCCACCTGCAGATAGCCTCGTCCTGCCTGTGTAATATACGCGGCGTCAGGCTTATGCAGCATGTCGCTGCTGTCCTGACGGTCCTGCACCCGCAGGCACAGACGGAACTTGGCATTGCTCCAGATATTGTCATCCACCGTACCGCTGGGTTTCTGTGTTGCAAGAATCAGATGCACGCCCAGACTTCTGCCCACCTGCGCCACGGAAATGATCTCTTTCATGAATTCCGGCTCTTCTCTCTTTAATTCCGCAAACTCGTCAATGATAATAAACATATGATTAACCGGTATTGAAGCTTCCCCGTTTTTGTACAGTTTTGTGTACAGATTGATGTTATTGACATTGTGTTCGCTGAAAATACGCTGACGTCTGCGATTTTCACTCTTGATGGAAACCATGGCACGGCGCACCTGATTGCCGGACAGATTGGATATCGCCCCGATCATATGGGGCAGTCCGTCAAAGAGCCCGGCCATCCCTCCGCCCTTATAATCAATGATAAAATATCCCACATCATCCGGGCTGAAGTTAATGGCCAGAGAGAGCATATAGGTCTGCAGGGTTTCCGATTTACCTGAGCCTGTCGTTCCCGCTACCAGCCCGTGCGGTCCGTGATATTTCTCATGCACATCCAGATAACAGGGGGAACTTCCCGCTTTCACGCCGATCAAAGCCCGCATGTTGTCGTAGGTGCGGTTCTTCCGCCATTTCTCCCCTACCTCCAACTCCTCCGGCCTCTGGATATTCAACATTTCAAAGAAAGAAAGTGCGCCCGGGATATCCCGCCCCTTTTCCACCTCTTTCACTTCTATGGGGAGCAGCCGCCTGGCAAAAGCCTCCATCTGCGTGCAGGACACCTCGTCATAAGCGACCGGCAGACTGAAATCCTGCGCCAGATTATAAATTCCCATAAAGCTGCCGTCTTTCTGAAGCAGATATTCGCACTCATTGGGAAGCTGCTCTCGGCTTTCCGCGAGAATCAGCGTTGTCAGTCCGTACTCAGGCTCACAGTCATAAATATACTTGGTGATCAGTTCACCCTCCAACAGTTCCATATCGGAGACCACCAGGATATAATATGGCTTCGGCAGGCTGTCTTTCCGGCTCCTCTCATCCTCCGCTCTCATGCGCAGAATCTGTGTCAGTTCAAAGAGAACGTCGCTGGTTTCGGATTTATCGCTGGCCACATACCGGGTTTTCTTGTCCTCTGACCATACATGCGGCAGCCAATGCGTATACTGCCAGTCCTCTTCGTCCCTGTTTTTATCATAGAGGAAGACCATCTTGACATCCGTATAACAGTTGTTGGCCGCAATCTGCGCCGTCAGCAGACGTACAATATCAAATGCGCCTCTTTTTTTATCTCCGCCTGTCACACCGATCAGCTTGTTGGCGAGCAGATCCACATTCACCGGCACGCCGTAAAGAACGCTGTATTCTTCCTTGATCACACGGGGTTTTTCCGAGAGTTCATCGTTGATCAGCGTAAACTTCTCTTTGGGCACATTGATCTGGATCTGAAAGGGCAGATTCCCCGTACCCAGACGCTGACACAGGAAATCTTCATGCTTGCGGTTTCTGTTCCAGAGTTCAACGCTGTTTTCCCCATATGTCACTGCTGTGGACGCAGGAGGATACATGGCCATCAGCGTATTTCTGCTTCTCTCATACTTCTCCCGTATAAATTCCGTGCGCCTGATCAGATAATTACTGTATGCCTGAAAACGCTTCTCTTCCCCTTTACGCACTTCCTTTTTGTTATAGCGGATATTGGTCAGCGCCCAGTAAATGCCGATCAGCGCGGAACCTGCCGCCGTGATAATGCCCGTATACATATACATGCTGGCGCCCTGCCCATTGGAACTGGCGTTGAGAATCGCCATAATACTGCCCGCCAGCATGGGAATCATCATGGTAAAAGACGGTCCTATTGTCATCCACAGCGGTTTTTTCCCCTCCTCCTTTGGATTCGGCGGCGCCTCTATCTCTATGGAATCCGTCTCCAGTTTCATATAATTCCTGGGGGCTCTGTGGAAGTATTTTTTCCGGTACGGCACAGGTTTTTCCGGCGCCTGGCGGGGCTGCTCTTTCCTTACATAAACAGGCAGTTCCTCACAGACCGTGCAGGGATTTTCCTCCGGCGCATTCACCGCGATGAGATTCCCCAGATACACTATCTTCAGGCCGAAAATATTGATCGTATCGCCGATCTGCAGTTCACATGTCCCCGCGACTCTTCTCCCATTGACAAAAGTACCGTTGGCGCTGGTATCCTCCACACAGAATCCGCGGCCGGTCCGCCTCAGACATGCGTGCTGCTTGGACACAAGGGACAGATACTGATATACGATCTGGTTCCCCTGCTGGTTCCCCACAGTGAGACTGTGGACGGAAGAAATGTCGTATTTGCGGAGCACATAAAAAGAACACTCCGTATCCCGCACGATCAGAGATATCTTACTTCCGTGTTCCTCATGAATCGTCAGAATATCCCCGTTTTCCAGGGGCGCATCAGCCCGCCCCTGCTGCATTGTAAAATGATAATTCTCCGTATTTTTCAGGAACCATTCCCTGTTCACCACTTCGAGCTTTAATACCACATCGTCCACAAAAGAAAAAATATTCTTTTTCAGGACAATCTCCGTATCCGTATTGTTAATCGCCGGCAGTAAAAATTCGCAAAAGGCATTTGCTGTATAAGCAGACAGTACAATACTCATATTCCGTCTCCGTTTCTCTTTCGTGTTTTTTCATCAGTAGGTCATTGTGTTTACAGGTGTCAGTATCCCGGTCACACTGCTGTAATGGAATACCTGCCAATAGTACCCCGCCCCGCCTGGTACATAAAAAACATAGCTGGGAACGGAACTGTATCCCATATATACCTGCACACAGGCGCCGGAACCAGCCAGGACATAATCCCCGCCCCTTGAATAATTGTATACGAAGAAGTCGTATTCTCCCGGATCGTCTTTGTAAATCGTGGTCGTTTCCGGCCCATAGCTGCTGGTATCATCCAGATCCAAATCCGCAATCCGCTCTCCTTCAAAATAAAATGTCTTGTCTCCGAAAAAGATATGCTTACTGCTTCCGCTGTTCATCTCGCACTGCAGATGAGAATCCAGATCCCTGGGCGTAGCCCCCCAGGTAAGGACAATTCTCACCTGACCGGTCTGGATCGTGGTGCTCACCGTTCCGTCCTGATTGCTGATATTGACACCGCCCAGCACCTTGACATTGATCGTGGTATTCAAGTAGCGCTCCGCCACGCCCTCCCGGTCATCGCTGATCTCAATACAATAATTTCCGCTGCCCAGTTCCGGCGTTTGATAAAATCCGTTCTCATCCGTCTCGAAGCTGCCCAGCACTTCGCCGTCCAGGCTGCCGATGCCTGCCCGGACCGTCATCGTAAGACCGCCCACGCCATATCCTGTCAGCGCGTCATACACCCTGCCGGATGCCGTTCCGACGCCGTCCCATTCCGTTCCGACCATCTCTACCACTGTGTTGTAACTGACGCTCTGCCCCTCGTAAATCACCACCGTCTGCTGTACCTGCAGGAATCCCTCCTTTGAAATCTCCAGACTGTATACCCCCATCAGCAGATCTTCGACGATATATTGCCCGTTTTCATCGGTGGATGCCGAAGCGCTGAACGGATTGCTGCCGTTCAGCTTTGTAATGGTAATATCCGCCCCCGCCAGGGGAAGATTGTTGCTGAAATCCATATCCGTATCCGCAATCTGCACACTGCCGTACAGGGACGCGCGATTGTCCGGCTCGATGAAAACATTGATCTCATGCCCTTTTTCCGCTATCTCAATGGATTCCCGGTACTGCACGTACCCCTCCGCATAATAAAGCAGATTGTAACTTCCGGGCATCAACT
>JAAVAG010000072.1 GCA_014804185.1 Lachnospiraceae bacterium | reverse complement strand
CTGAAATAGCTGAAGAATGGAGGAACAAAATGAGCGTTTTATCGGAATTGAAGCCGCGGGAAGTATTCCGTTTTTTTGAAGAGATCTGCGGGATTCCCCACGGTTCGGGAAATGTAGACAGAATCAGTGATTATCTGGTAAGTTTTGCAAAGGAGAGAGGACTCTTCTATATCCAGGACGAACTGAAAAATGTCATTATAGTAAAAGAGGCGTCCGCGGGGTATGAGGAGGAACCGGCGCTGATTATCCAGGGGCATATGGATATGGTAGCCGTAAAGAAACCGGAACTGGATATGGATATGCGGACGGAGGGACTGCGTCTGGCGGTGGATGGGGATCTGATTTATGCCCAGGGTACCAGCCTGGGCGGCGACGACGGTATTGCCGTGGCGTATATTCTGGCGCTTCTGGATGACGGGAAACTGGCGCATCCCCGTCTGGAGGCCGTGATCACCGTGGATGAAGAGGTGGGGATGGACGGAGCCAGGGGAATCGATCTGTCTATGCTCACCGGACACAGAATGCTGAATCTGGATTCCGAGGAGGAAGGGATCTTTCTGGCAAGCTGCGCCGGAGGGGCGAGAGTCCACACCTATGTGCCCTATACGACCGTGTCAAAGGAGGGCGTTTCATACCGCGTCACTGTGGGAGGACTGCTGGGCGGACACTCCGGCGGGGAAATCCATAAAGAGAGAGGAAACTCGAATTGCCTGATGGGAAGACTTCTGTATGCCCTGACAGCGGAATTGCCGGTGTGTCTGGTGAGCATGGAGGGCGGATTGGCGGACAATGCGATACCGAGGCAGACGGAGGCTGTTTTGGTGACAGATCAGCAGAACGAAGAGCGGATGTGTGAGATGATCCGCACAGCGGAAAGAGAGATCAGGACGGAACTGGCGGTCAAGGATCCCGGTTTTGTGATTACGGTGGAACGTGAGGCCGAGGGGAAATATGACTGTGCGGATGCCGAATCCACCGCGCAGCTGGCGTCCTATCTGCTGGCGCTGCCCGGCGGCGTGCAGGGCATGAGCGCCGACATACCGGGGCTGGTGGAGACTTCCCTTAATCTGGGGATCATGCAGCTGCAGGGAGAGGAGCAGGAATTGTCCTGTGATTTTTCCGTGCGCAGCTGTATCGAGTCGGCAAAGCGGACAGTGATCGGAAAGGTGTGCGCCGTAACGGAACTGGCCGGAGGCTCCTACAGCGTCTCCGGAGATTATCCGGGGTGGGCCTACAGGGCTGATTCGCCGCTGCGGGAGAAAATGATCCGGGTATATGAGCGGATGTACGGCAAAAAGCCAGAAGTGCAGGCTATTCATGCCGGGCTGGAGTGCGGTATCCTGGCATCCAAGATAGAAGATCTGGATTGCATTTCCATGGGGCCGGACATGAGGGATATCCATACGACGGAGGAAACCCTGAGTATTTCTTCCACCGGACGGGTGTGGGAATATATTGTGGCGCTTCTGGCGGAAAAAGACGGCGCGGCCGTTTGAAGAAATTCTACCTGTGCGGTTGGATGCTCAAAAAAGCATCCAACCAATTCCCACATTCGCAAAATTCGCGCTTACGCGCTTTTGCGTCTGCTTACGCATCCGCATTTTGCTCATTGGGGAAAGGGTTGCTAATCCAATGCCCAGCCTGCATTGCAATAAATTGCATGCAGGTTAGTCATTGGATTGCAACCGCACAGGTAGAAAATTCTACTTAATTTTGGTAATTATCCGCGGAAAGTGTATTGCCGATGAATCTGCATACACTATGTCCATGAAAAAAGAATATCCGGCAGATGTGATCTGTCAGTTTACCCACAGCGGAAAAATCCTGCCCATCCGGTTTCGGATCAGGGAAGACGGAGGGCAGGATAATTCCGCTTATCATGAATTTAATATTCTGTCCTATCAGGAAAAATACAGACATCTGGAATACCGACAGGGTTTTATGACGGATTACCAGATCATCAGCGAGATCGAATACTGCTGCAGAATATGTGACGATGGCAGGGAGAAAAATGTATATTTGAAGTATTATATTGCAGAAATGCGGTGGACGGTCCAGGGGAATGAGAGTTTTTGATGGCTGAGAGCATTGGATTTGATGAAAGGATATATAGAATATGTCAGAAAGAAAACTAAGCGCTGAGCAGGAGAGGAAGAAAGCGGAGTTATTTAAAGAGTTTCAAGAGCGGGTGATGCAGATTCCAGAGTCTCAAGGGCCGCACAACATATTAGACGAAGGAGGGGAAGGTTTCATGATTTAGGAGTGGAATTTCAGAGAAGATTACGTGAGATTGTAGATGGTCTAGAAGACAATTAAAAAAGTTTTCCAGCTTAGTGTTGGGAAGTAAGAATTCCAGTTCTGCTAAAAAAGCGCATGTTTTGAGACTAATGGACCCTTTCCCTTTCTGGCTCCCTATCTCTCAAACAATCTGGCACTTTCATCTCTTTTTCGCTGTTGTCCATAACAAAGACTGTTCCTTTTGGATACCTGTCTACATCATCCGGACAATTCAACTCGCTTATGTTCACTTTTTCCATTATCGCCACTCTTCCATACCATAATTAGCCCCAAATGCTCGTGACAACTGTTCTATTATCCTATTTTGGTAGACAATATTATAATCCTCCGTCGTTGTGCCATTCTCCATGAACTTTCTTAATGATGTCTCTATCTTGGTATATCTTTTTGCCATTTTCAGATATCCGAGGCAAATCCCAGTGTACTTTGCTTTTTTGACTCAACGAAGCGCTTCCTTTACCATGTTATATAGATTGGTCTGACATTTTTCAGCTGTCGCTGTTCGCATTATTATATCATATTTGGATAACCATTGTGTTCTTTTTCTTTATCAAATCCGCTTTTCCGTCATCAGCAAACTGAAAGGGTATGCATGGAAACGCACTGGATAATGGAGTATATGGAAGCACTCTAAATGTATCTGGTACAAGGCGCCGCACTAAAATAGAGAGTGACAATATACTCAGGGATGATGTATAATATTCGAAGATAATTTGTCAGGAGATTTGATATGGAAATAAAAAAGCCAGTAAATACTGACTTTTTGGATATCGGAGTGACAAGATTCGAACTTGCGGCCTCTGCCTCCCTAAGGCAGCGCTCTAACCAAACTGAGCCACACCCCGTGAACAAAGGTTATTATACATGGTTTGAAAAGGAAAATCAAGAGTTTTTTTGCGTTTTGTGAGGGTTTTATGGAAAATGATTTTTTTAAAATGAAACTTGTGATGACAAGACTGGAGGATTGCTGTGTGGAGATTGCCTGGCAGCCTGTGCGGAATGCGGACAGCTACCGCGTGCTCTGGTCCGATACAGGCAGCCGCACGGCGGTATACCGGGAGATGGCGGTGACCCGGGACTGCCGTTATACACTGAACAGATCCACGCATATCCCGCATTACCTGAAAATCGAAGCTCTGCGAAAGGGCGGTGTGATTCTGACCAGTGAAACGCTGAAAACGCCGGTGAAAAAAGTATTTCACCCACAGAGGGAGAAGCTGTCCAGAGGACTGCAGGCGGTAAAGGTCAGAAACGGCGTATTTGTAAGCTGGCGCATGTTCCGGGAGGAGGCGCTTGGAGCCTGTGAGACGGGGCTTACCGGTACGGATTACAGAGTATACCGCAACGACAGGGCAGTGGCTGATGTGACCGACAGCACAAACTATCTGGACCGGGATGGAAAAGGCGGGGACAGGTATGCCGTTGCGCCCTTGAGAGACGGCCGAGAGGGGGACAGATGTCCCTGCGCAGTCTGCTGGGAGAAAGATTATCTGGATATTCCCATCCGAAAGCCAGAAAGCGGCGTAACACCCGGGGGGCAGACTTACTCATACAGCGCAAATGACATGAGCGTAGGGGATGTGGACGGGGACGGCGAATATGAATATATTGTAAAGTGGGATCCCTCCAATTCTCAGGACGTGTCTGTCAGGGGATATACAGGCAGCTGCATTATTGACTGCTATAAACTGGACGGACAGCTTTTGTGGCGGCTGGATATGGGCGTGAATATCCGTGCGGGAGCGCATTATACACAGTTTATGGTCTATGACTTTAACGGGGACGGCAGGGCGGAGATGGCGGTGAAGACGGCGCCCGGAACATGTATGACCATATATACGCCGGAAGGGGATGTAAAGAAACGGTTTTACGTTACGATGCCGCCGGAGGATGTGCGCGCGGGCATCACACACCAGGACAGTTTTGTCTGCTCGGCAGAAGATTACAGACGGCATCTGGCGGAGACATTTGCGCTCTGGAGGGAGCATCCCGAGGTAAAACGCGGGCAGTGGCCGCGGACTCTGGAAGAGTGTTTCTCATTAAAACCCCGGTATTCCTATCCTCTGAAGCCGGAGGAGGCGCTGGAACTGGCCGATTTCTATATCCGGGAATATGCGCCCGCAAAGGATCCCAGGAACAGGCTGGATCAGTTTGAGGGATTTATCTATGAAGGACCGGAATATATGACGATGTTTGCCGGAAACGGGGAGGAACTGGAGACCATTCCGTTCCCCATACCGCGTGAGGACGACGGGCTCATGTGGGGAGATTATGCCATGGCGAGGGTGGAACCCTGCAACCGGGTGGACCGCTTTCTGTCCGGGGTGGCTTACCTGGACGGGGAGAGGCCGTATCTGCTGGTATGCCGGGGGTATTATACGAGAACTGCCATAGTGGCATATGATTTTTTTGAAAATCGTTTCCGGGAATATTTTCACATAGACAGCGGATTTGTGCCCATGCGCAATCCCTTTGACGACAATGCGATTCACGGCGGCAGGGGAACGGATCTCGTTTACGGCACGCTGGCGGGGCAGGGCAATCACAGCCTTGCCACTGCGGACGTGGACGGGGACGGCTGTATGGAGATTATTTACGGAGCGGCTGTCATTGACCATGACGGTTCTCTGCTTTACAGCAGCTATGGCTACAGGCCGGACGGGGTGTATGCAAAGCTTGGGCATGGGGATGCCCTGCATGTGGCCAGGATAGATCCCGACCGGCCGGGTTATCAGATTTTCAGTGTGTTTGAGGGCGGTGCGGAGGTTCCCTACGGATATGCGCTGCGCGACGCGGAGACGGGAGAAGTTATTTTTGGCGTGTATGCGGAAAAAGATTTGGGGCGCTGCATGATCGGGAGGATCGATACCGATGGGCGGGGACTTCAGATGTGGGCGGAAAATATCGTGTACGACAGCAGAGGCAGGCGGCTGAATCTTCCGGCGCCCGGAACCAATCAGTCCATCCGATGGGCCGCGGATCTGTCTACCCAGGTGACGGACGGACCGGTGTATACAGGCTGTGTGCAGACCGGTGTTATAAACGATGTGATCCACGGGAAAATGCTTATTCCTCTGGATACGCTGACTAACAACGGCACAAAAGGGAATCCCTGTCTGATTGCGGATGTTTTCGGGGACTTCCGGGAGGAAATTCTGCTTCGCACCGCGGACAGCAGCGCCATACGGATCTATATGAACACGGAGGTCGCGGCCCACAAGCTGTTCACTCTGATGCATGATACACAGTATCGGTGCGGTGTTGCGTGGCAGAACAACTGCTATAATCAGCCGGGGTATACAAGTTTTTATTATGCGGACGATATGGATTTTGAGGAGGCTCTTGTCCGCAGTCTGTGAGCAGAGCGGCGGAGGTAAGAGCGGCATGCCTATAAGCCTGCAGGGAGGTGTAAAATGGAATTCAGCAGAGAAAAAATCAGACAGATCAGACGGCTGATGATACTGGCGGCATTTTTGATATTGGCGATTTTGTACAGTGATGAGGTGTTTCGGGGAATATCATTTCTGATCGGGATACTGTCCCCATTTCTGGCAGGCGGGGTCATCGCCTTTGTGCTGAACATTCCGCTGAAAATGTTCGAGGAAAAGATGCTTGCCGGATGGAGAGGAAAAAGCGCCCAAAAGGCAAAGAGACCGCTGTGTATTGTGCTCTCCATCGTGGCGGTGGTGCTGGTGCTCTCCATTGTGGTGGGGACGGTGGCGCCCCAGGTGGCGGCTACGGCTGCCGAGATTGGCAGGAAGATACCCGGCTTTACGGAGCGGGTGGCAGAGGAACTGGACCGGCTGGCGCAGAAGTATCCGGAACTGACCAGTCAGATTGAGAAAATGGATCTGGAGAAGATCAACTGGGATTCTGTCTTAAACAGTGTGTTCGGATTTCTGAAAAACGGGGCGGGGGATGTGCTGACTTCTACCGTCAGCGTGGCCAGTGGGATTATTTCGGGTATTGTAAACGGTGTGATTGCGTTTATATTTGCCCTGTATATTCTGGCCCAGAAAGAAAGGCTGGGAAATCAGGGGCAGCGGATTCTTTCCGCCTTTCTGCCGGAAAAGGCCGGCGCAAGAGCGCTGGAGATCTGCAGTCTTCTGTATAAGAATTTCAGCAGTTTTATCACCGGACAATGTCTGGAGGCAGTGATTTTGGGCACCATGTTCGTCATTGCCATGAGCATTTTCCGGATGCCCTATGCGCTGATGACAGGGGTACTTATCGCATTTACGGCGCTGATTCCCATTGTGGGAGCGTTTATCGGCTGCATCGTAGGCGCGTTTCTCATTTTTATGGACAATCCGCTGCAGGCGCTCTGGTTCGTCATCCTGTTTTTGCTGCTGCAGCAGATAGAGGGAAACCTGATCTATCCCAGAGTGGTGGGCAGTTCCGTGGGGCTTCCGGCGATCTGGGTGCTGATGGCGGTGAGCGTAGGCGGCAGTCTGTTTGGCGTGGCGGGCATGCTGTTCTTTATCCCGCTGATGTCAACCGCCTATGCGCTGCTGCGGGAGAGTGTAAACAGGAGAAATGGGGAAAGGAAAAATGCGGACAGAAGAAATGAGGAAAGGAAAAATGCGGACAGAAGAAATGAGGACAGGCGGAGAAGAAACGGAGGAAAACAGAATGCAGATAGAATGTGACAGACAACAGATGGAAAAGGTGATTGACCGGATTGTGAGAAAGACCATGCAGATGGATCTGACCTGGGACTGGCCCTGTGGGGTGGCTTATTATGGGATCAGCGAGGCCTATGAGAAGACCGGAAGAGAGGAGTATCTGGAACTTTTGAAAGACAGAGTGGATGAACTGATCGACCTGGGGCTGCCCCGGGTGTGGACAGTCAACGCCTGCGCTATGGGACACTGCCTCATCACACTCTGGCAGGCCACAGACGATTCCAAATACCAGGATATCCTGATGAGCAAGATCCGGTATATCATGGAGGAAGCGCCCCGCTTTGCGGAGGGCGTGCTGCAGCATACCGTGTCGGCGGGGAACGATTTCCCGGAGCAGGCGTGGTGCGATACGCTGTTTATGGCGGCGTTTCTGCTGCTGCGGGCAGGCGTCCTCTGCAAGGATGAAAATATGATAAACGATGCGCTGGAGCAGTATTACTGGCATATCATGTACCTGCAGAACAGGGAGAGCGGCCTTTATTATCACGGCTATAACAATATCCGGAAAGATCATATGTCCGGAATCTACTGGGGCAGAGCAAACGCCTGGGCAGCGTACACCCTTGCCCAGGTGGGGCGGATTCTGCCGGAGTGTTATCTCTATCCCAGATATATGGATGTGGCCTGCTCCCTGGATGAAAATCTGGCGGCGCTGAAAAACCTCCAGACGGAAAACGGCCTCTGGCGCACCGTTCTGGACGATCCGGATACCTACGAGGAGACTTCGGCCTCTATGGGGATCGCCGCTGCCATGCTGCTCAGAGGCAACCCGCTGCACATAAAATATATCAATAAGTCCATAAAGGGCCTGCTTGCCAATGTGGGCGGAGACGGCAGGGTCATGAATGTTTCTGCGGGTACGGCAGTCATGCGGGACCGGGAAAGCTACGGCAGGATTTCCCGGGACTGGATGCAGGGCTGGGGGCAGGGACTTGCCCTGGCGTTCTTTACAGCCCTGCTGCCGTCCGCATAACTTCGTATACGCCGGATCTGCGGACCGTGTCCAGACAGTCAGTAACAGCCTGCAAAAATCCGGGGATTTCGGTCAGATCCTGTCCCCACAGATCCGTGCGGCGCATCAGGGCGTATGCCAGAGAGGCATCGCTCTCGCCGCGGGATTTGTCAAAGAATTCCAGAATATGCCTGTCATCTCTGATTAAATATTCGCTGTCCTTTCGCCTGCCCACCAGCCCGTCCGCCTCCAGCCGCACGCCTCGGTAAAAGACAATGTAAAAAGCAAAGGAAGCGGTCAGACAGGGAGGGAGCGCGCCTCTCTGGGCAGTGTATGCAAGCAGGGAGGGCAGCACCCGGGTGCGCCATTT
>JAAVAG010000071.1 GCA_014804185.1 Lachnospiraceae bacterium | reverse complement strand
CATCTCCAATATGTTCAGCGCAGTCCTGGCATCGCCGTTTGCAAATCCGGCTATAGCCGCAAGCTGCCGCTGGGAGATATGGATCTCCTGCCCGCCGTACCCCTGCGGACTTTGCAGCGCGTTTTTCAGGAGCCATACCAGTTCCTCCTCCGACAGCGCTTTCAGCACAAACACCCTGCACCGTGAGAGAAGCGCCGCATTGATCTCAAAGGAAGGATTCTCGGTGGTAGCGCCGATCAGAATGATGCTTCCCTTTTCCACATATGGGAGAAAAGCGTCCTGCTGCGCCTTGTTGAAGCGGTGGATCTCGTCCACAAACATCACTGTGCGCCGTCCCATGCGCCGTCCTTCCTCCGCCTGCGCCATCACTTCCCTGATCTCTCTGATTCCGCTGGTCACCGCGCTGAAATCCACAAAGTCGGCTTTCGTCCTTCCCGCGATAATACGCGCCAGGGTAGTCTTGCCCACTCCCGGAGGCCCCCAGAAGATCATGGAGGAGATCTGATCCCTCTCGATCAGAAGTCGCAGCATCTTCCCCTGCCCCAGAAGATGCTCCTGTCCTGCAAAATCGTCCAGACTGCCAGGGCGCAGCCTGCTGGCAAGAGGACTGCTGCTCTGTTGATAGTCAAACAGTGTCATCTGTTCCATTTCATATTCCTGTGCCTTTTCTCTTTTGCACAAGTATATCAAACATTCGTTCGGCTTTCAACCTTTTTTCTTATATGTTTTCATTTTTCAGCGCCTCCACCGGATTGTCGCGGCTGATTTTGCGCATGACATAAAGCATCCCGGCAAATACTTCCGCAAACACGATCGTGGCTGCCGCCGCAATGGCTGTCCATGGGAGATAAAAGGAAGTGTCGTACGCCAGCCCAATGCTCCGGAAGATCAGCCAGGTCACACCCACAGCCGCAGGAATGCCCAATATCAGGGATTTCAATCCATACATCACACACTCCATATCCAGCATTTTATGCAGCCCCTTTCCGGTCATCCCCACCGAGCGCAGCATGGCAAATTCCCTTCGCCGAAGCAGAATATTGGTAGTGATGGTATTGAACACATTGGCCATGGCGATCAGGGAAATCAGCGCAATAAATCCATAGGAGAAAACTTTTACGATAGTCACCAGATTTTTCTCATCCTCGTCCGTCGCATACACATCATACAGGCCGCTCTCCTCCAGCCCGTTTTCTCTGGCGGCTCTGGTCAGGCTCTCCATCAGCGCTATGTGATCCTGCCCCTTAAAATACAGGCTGCAGCTTTCCCCGGCAAAAAGACTCTCATAAGTATCCGTATACAGGCGTCTGAACATTTCCCGCGGATAAACAACAGCCAGCGACACCTCCGACGCATTCAGCCCGAAAGGCAGCACGTCCGCCACTGCGCCGATCTGCGCCGTGAATATATGGGAACATGCCATCCTGGCCTGCTCATACTCCTCACTGCTCAACTGATCCAGATCATTTTCCTTTACAAACGCTTCCCACTCATCCCAATTCAGCCTGTAAATCTGCAGACTGGAAATATCCTCTCTGATCCATACCGTTTTCTCCACGCGTCCTGTATCACCGTTAAATCCTTTCTTCTGATTCATCAGGATACCCTCTCCCTCGCCTATTTCTGCCAGCCCCAGCTGCTGCAGATATGCCTGATAGGCGGTATCATCCACAAGGCACAGGCGAATGGATATCGGGTAAGGTTCTTCTGTTACATATCCCAGTCCTTTCAGTTCTCTCGCAAGTTTCTCAGGCATATCCGAAAAGGACAGACCGCACTGCATATACTCTGTCCATATCACACTCATCTGTGTGACTCCATCCGCTTCAGACAATACCTGCATGATATGGGCAAGTTCCACAGCATTCCCGTCTTTTCCTGTCATCCCCGGATACCATGTATACTTAATGTCATAATCATATCCGGCAAAGGTGCCTGTGACAGCATCGTTCAGATACCTGCAGAAACTGACTGTGGAGACAAACAGCACAATACTCATAAAAAGCGAAGCCACCGTGGCGCGGTACTTTTTGCGGCTTCGCCTGAAATGCTTTGCGGCCAGCATGCCCTCCAGCCCAAACAGCCGGTAATGCAGAGGGGAAATTTTCACCTCCCGCTTTCTCACGCGGATGTCCTGGGACTGCCGCACCGCCTCAATGGGCGAGACGCGCATGGCCCTGCGGGACGGTATCCATGCGGAAATCAGCACTGTGACGATTCCCACCCCCAGCGCAATCAGTATGGCCGCGGGAGTTGCCGCCATGCGCAGATTTACTTCCTCCGTGCCATACAGAGAGTGGAATTTATCCCCGATAAAGGAAAAAGTGACCGACAATCCGATAATACCGCTCACAATGCCCACTGGAATCCCCACTGCGCTCACATACAGCGCCTCCGAGAGCACCATGCTCCGGATCTGCTTTTTCGTCGCCCCCACGGAAGAAAGGATTCCAAACTGTCTGGTTCTCTCGCTGACCGAAATGGAAAACGCATTGTAAATCAGGGACACGGATCCGAACATGATCAGCGCCACCAGAATTGCCCCCATACTCATCAGTACCATGTGATAACTCCGAAAACCGGACACTCCCTCAAACCGCAGCACATTGGAATTAGCGTCATACCCCTGACAGCCATATTTCTGCGCCGCCTGATCCAGATAATCATAGATTTTTTTCGGTTCTTTCAGAAGCACCCACACGTCTATATAACCTGAAGGAGCACTTTCCTCCCGTCTTGTCAATGCCGTATAACCGGGAGCCATATAACTCTCAAATCCGGGTCTTTCATAAAACCCTACCACAGTATAGCTTCTCTGCTCCCTTATGATCAGCGTTTCTCCGGGGCTGTCCTCTTCTTCATGCCAATAGGACGTACACTGGGACAGGCTCTCATTTCCCCATACGCGATCGCCCAGTTCCAGTGTCAGCACATCTCCCAGGGCATGCTCGACTCCTCCGTTCCGCTCCAGATGCTCCGGCAGCAGAATTTCCCCGGAAGTCTGCGGCATTCTGCCCTCCGTGATCCGCACGGGCATATTCTCCGCAAACTCCTGCCCTATCCCCATCACATACAGGTACGGCTTATCCTCGTTCCGGCTTCCGATCAAGGCATACCCGATCTGCTGCGCGTAAAAAGCGCTTTTCACATCATCATCCTGCTCGATCTGTGTCTCCATCCCGGCAGGTATCTTTTCAAAATATCCATGCCAGTTACCGTTGTCCCAGATGGCGCATCGCCGCAGATAATCCCACACGCTGACCACTCCTGTGGTCACTGCGGTGAGCATGGCCGCTGACAGAATAATCCCGATAATGGTCACCACCGTCCGGGTACGGTTTGCAAAAAGTGTTTTTCTCGTGACTTTGCTGAATATCTTCATCTGCGGTTCACCTCGTCACGATAGATTTTGCCGTCCTCGATGGCAAGAATGCGGTCCGCCTGCAGGGCAATGTTTTCGTCATGGGTGATGACCACCAGCGTCTGCCCATACTGTTTGTTGGACAGTTTCAGCAGATCCACAATGTCCTGGCTGTTTCTGGAATCCAGGTTTCCGGTGGGTTCGTCCGCCAGAACCACCGCCGGGGCATTGATCAGCGCCCTCCCAATGGAAACTCTCTGCTGCTGGCCGCCGGAGAGCTGGTTGGGCAGATGTCCCTCCCTTCCTTTCAACTTGAGAATTTTCAAAAGTTCCTCCAGACGCTCTTCGTCTGTCTTCCTGCCGTCCATCAGCACCGGAAGCGTAATATTTTCCGTCACATTCAGCACAGGTATAAGATTGTAAAACTGATAGATCAGTCCCACCTGCCTGCGCCGGAAAATCGCAAGCTGATCCTCTTTCTGGGCATACACATCCTGCCCGTCCATATATACCTTTCCCGACGTGGGCCGGTCCACGCCTCCCAGAATATGCAGCAGCGTGGATTTGCCCGATCCGGACGGCCCGATGATCGCCACGAATTCTCCTCTCTCCACGGTAAAAGAGACATCGTCCAATGCCTTTACCATATTCGTTCCCTTTCCGTACACTTTTGTCAGATGTTCTACCCGAAGCAGTTCCATAAGCGTTTATTCCTTTCTTTTTATCTTACTTCTCTTCCTATACAGATTAACATCCTCCCGTGACAGACCGGTGACTTGTATGTGACTAAAATGTCATCTTATACCGTAGATTTGTAAAAGCGTATGGTAAATACCGCGCCTCCGCCGTGCCCGTTTGCCGCCTTTATTGTGCCGCCCTGAGCCGTCACAATACTCTTTGCCAGCGCAAGTCCGATCCCTATGCTTCCCTCACCCGCATTTTCCCCCCTGTAAAAGCGCTCAAACAGATGCGGAATATCCTCCGGCACAATGCCGGGGCCGCTGTCCGAAATCTCAATCTGTGTAAAGACCCCCGACTCCTTGGCGCGCACCGTAATACTGCCCTCCTCCGGCGTATGTTCCATGCAATTTTTGAAAATATTCCCCACCGCCTCTGCCGTCCAGACCGGATCTCCCAGGAAAGTTTCCTCTCCCACCTCCTCCGCAAGCAGTGTCTGTCCTTTCAGTTCCATGGAGATGGCGACGGTCTGCGCGGCCTGTCTCACCACATCTGCCACGCGCACCTGCCCCCGCTCCATCTGCACCGTTCCGGCATCCAGCCTGGAGATCTTGAGCAGCGCGGTAATCAGCCAGTCTATCCGGTTCAGCAGTCCGTTTACCTCCCTGCAAAGCTGCATCCTGCGCTCCCGCGGCAGATCCTCCTCCGACAGAAAAGAGAGAAGCAGATGAATGGAAGTCAGCGGGGTTCTGATCTGGTGCGAGATATCGGCGATGGAATCCGCCAGATATACTTTATCTTTCTTCAGCGCATCCGCCTGTTCCCGAAGACGCACCGTCATCTTATAAATTTCGCTGTGCAGGATGGAAAGTTCCCCCTCCGCGAAGCGGCTTAAATCAAACCTGCTGCAGTCATACAATATATGGTCAATCTCCCGGGCAAGCTGCTGCAGTCTGCAATATCTGCGGTATGTCAGCGCATAATGAAGCAGTGCAAAGGACAGGCAGGCCGCCGCCATCAACAATCCAAACCGCGGCTGCATAAAATAGCCCGCACCGCAAAATACGGCTCCCGCCGCCAGATACAGCCACAGGCTCCCCCGGATTTCCGGATTGCGCAAAAAATTCATCATAGGAACGCCTCCTTACTGTTCGTCTCCCACCTTATATCCCAGACCGCGGATCGTTCTGATGATCTTTGGATCCTGAGGATCATCCTCAATCTTACAGCGAAGCCTCTTAATATATACGGTCAGCGTATTGTCATTTACATATTCCCCCGATGAATCCCAGATCTCCTCCAGCAGCCTGCTGCGTGAAAGCATGATCCCTTTATTATTAAAAAAAATCAGAAGAAGCCTGTACTCCAGCGCCGAAAGAAAAAGTTCCCGCTCCCCTTTCGTGACCACACCCTTTACAGGATCCAGCGATATATCGGCATACTCCAGCGTACTCTCCAACCTCTTATGCCTGCGCAGCACATTGCGGATGCGGGAAAGCAGTTCCCTGGGTCTGAACGGTTTCGCCACATAATCATCCGCTCCCACATCAAACCCCGTGACCACACTGTACTCGTCCCCCGAAGCGGTCAAAAAGATCACCGGCACATCCTTTTTCTCTTTCACAGCCCTGCACACACCATAGCCGTTCCCGTCCGGCAGGGAGATGTCCAGTAAAATAAGATCATAATTGTTTTCTTCCATTTTCTCCAGCGCTTCCCGCTGTCCGCGGGCCGTCTCCGTCTCCATTCCCTCCCGCTTCAAAAAAGCGCTGAGGTTGTCCGTAATCTCCCGGTCATCCTCCACCAACAAAATCCGCGGCATATTGCTACCTCCTGTCCCGATACTTCATCTCTACAGATTATTTT
>JAAVAG010000070.1 GCA_014804185.1 Lachnospiraceae bacterium | reverse complement strand
ATACCTTCTGCCGCATGCATACCCTCGATATCCTCAGGAGAAGTTTCCAGACGAACCAGAACCACTCTTTCTCCGCGTCCGCCTTTGCCGGCTGCCTTGGCATCCTCAGCGGTAAAGCAGACCTTTCCGGCTGCCGCCCCGGGAGATGCAGGCAATGCGGTCCCGATCACCTCTCCCTTCTTCAGAGCTTCCGCATTAAAGGTGGGATGCAGCAGCTGATCCAGGGATTTCGCCTCGATACGGCATACAGCCTCCTCCGGAGTGATCTTTCCTTCGTCCACCAGATCACAGGCAATATTGATGGCGGCCGGAGCCGTTCTCTTGCCGTTTCTGGTCTGCAGGAAATACAGTTTGCCCTCCTCGATGGTGAACTCCATATCCTGCATGTCGCGATAATGATCTTCCAGCTTCATAGCCAGCTCTATAAACTGTTTGTAACACTCGGGCAGGTCCTTTTCCAGCTGTGTGATCGGCTGCGGCGTACGCACGCCCGCCACCACATCTTCGCCCTGAGCATTGATCAGATATTCTCCGTAAATGCCTTTCTCACCGGTAGACGGATTGCGGGTAAACGCAACACCCGTACCCGATGTCTCGCCCTTATTGCCGAATACCATGCACTGCACGTTTACAGCGGTTCCCCAGTCGCCGGGGATATCGTTCATACGTCTGTATACAATAGCGCGGGGGTTGTCCCAGGAGCGGAACACCGCTTTTACAGCGCCCATCAGCTGATCCTTGGGATCCTGCGGGAAGTCCTCCCCTTTCATTGCTTCCTTATAAACAGCCTTGAACCTGTCTGCAAGTTCTTTCAGATCATCCGCGTTCAGTTCCGTGTCAAACTTCACGCCCTTAGCCTCTTTCATCTCATCGATGATCTTCTCAAAATAGGACTTGGGAACTTCCATAACGACGTCGGAATACATCTGAATAAAACGACGATAAGAATCGTATGCGAATCTGGGATTGCCGGTCTTCTTTGCAAAGCCCTCCACCGCCACGTCATTCAGACCAAGGTTCAGGATCGTATCCATCATGCCGGGCATGGATGCTCTTGCGCCGGAACGGACAGAGACAAGCAGCGGATCCTCGGTATCACCGAATTTTTTTCCCATCAGTTCTTCCAGATCTGTCAGATTGTCAAAAATCTGCTGTTTGATCTCTTCGGAAATCTGTTTGCCCTGATTATAGTAATCAGTACACGCCTCTGTTGTTACCGTGAAACCCTGAGGAATCGGCAGACCGAGACTGGTCATTTCCGCAAGGTTGGCGCCCTTGCCGCCCAGCAGATTTCTCATATCCGCATTCCCCTCTTTAAACTTGTACACCCATTTGCTCATAGTTTTATCTCCCTTTTTTTAATTTTTGCATGGACAAAAATTAATTTATGCTATTACTAAATTATTGTAACAATTTGGCAAAAAAACATCAAGGCGTTTTTACCAAATGTTTCATCGGAAATATACTTTCGTCTATTCTCTCCAAAATCACTCTTTCCCATTCGTGCAACTTGTCCAGAATCCTCACCAGTTTATTGTACTTTTATATGCTTTTTACCCATTTTGCGCATATGATTTTGTTTTGCTTTCCAGAGCCCGGCAGAAAATTGAAAAAGAACCGAATCCCACAGCCATGAAAAATCCAAAAACACTTGAAAATCCGCACTTTTTATGTAAAATAGAAAAGACGGCATAACATGGAAAGGCGGCTCTGCCGCCATAAACGAATACAAAGAAAGGTTACGGAACATGATCAGTGCAAATAATGTTACTTTAAGAATCGGCAAAAAGGCCCTGTTTGAGGACGTAAATATCAAATTTACGGAGGGGAACTGTTATGGTCTGATCGGCGCAAACGGCGCAGGAAAATCTACTTTTTTGAGAATTCTCAGCGGAAACCTGGAGACTACCAAAGGCGATGTAAGCATTACTCCCGGCCAGCGCATGTCGGTGCTGGAACAGGATCACTTCAAGTATGATGAATTTCCCGTGATGGATACCGTTATTATGGGAAACGAGCGTCTGTATCAGATCATGAAAGAAAAGGACGCCATCTACGCCAAGGAAGATTTTACGGACGAGGACGGCATGCGCGCCAGCGAACTGGAGGGTGAATTCGCCGAGATGGACGGCTGGGAGGCGGAAAGCAATGCCGCCATGCTCCTGAACGGGCTTGGAATCGATCCCTCTCTTCATTATAGTCTGATGAAAGACTTAAACGGCAGCGAAAAGGTAAAAGTGCTCCTGGCCAAAGCGCTGTTCGGCAATCCCGATATCCTGCTGCTGGACGAGCCCACCAACCATCTGGATCTGGACGCCATCGCATGGCTGGAGGATTTTCTCATTGACTTTGAAAACACCGTTATCGTGGTATCCCATGACCGGTATTTTCTCAACAAGGTATGCACTCATATTGCGGACATCGATTACGGCAAGATTCAGCTTTATGCCGGAAACTATGATTTCTGGTACGAATCCAGCCAGTTGATCATCAAACAGATGAAAGAGGCGAACAAAAAGAAAGAAGAAAAGATCAAGGAACTGCAGGAATTTATCTCCCGTTTTTCCGCCAATGCCTCCAAGTCCAAGCAGGCTACTTCCAGAAAACGTGCTCTGGAAAAAATCGAGTTGGACGAGATCAGGCCTTCCAGCCGCAAATATCCGTATATTGACTTCAGGCCGGACCGCGAGATCGGCAATGAGGTGCTCACCGTGGAACACATTTCCAAGACCGTCGGCGGAGTAAAGGTACTTAACGATATATCATTTATCGTGGGCCACGACGATAAGATCGCTTTTGTCGGCGGAAACGAACTTGCCAAAACCACTCTTTTCCAGATTCTTACCGGTGAACTGGAGCCGGACGAGGGTTCTTATAAGTGGGGCGTTACCACCTCCCAGTCCTACTTTCCCAAGGACAACACGGCGGAATTTGACAATGATCTGACCATTGCCGACTGGCTCACCGGGTATTCTCCCGTCAAGGACGTCACGTATGTCCGCGGTTTCCTGGGACGCATGCTTTTTGCCGGTGACGACGGCATCAAAAAAGTCAGGGTACTCTCCGGCGGAGAAAAGGTGCGCTGTCTGCTGTCCAAAATGATGATCAGCGGAGCCAACTGTCTGATTCTGGACGAGCCCACCAACCATCTGGATATGGAGTCCATCACGGCTCTGAACAACGGCCTGATCAAATTCCGCGGCGTGGAACTGTTCTCCTGCCATGACCATCAGTTTGTGCAGACTACCGCCAACCGCATTATGGAGATCCTGCCTGACGGCACACTGATTGACAAGATCACCACCTATGACGAATATCTCGCCAGCGATGTCATGGCCAGAAAACGTACCGTCTATACGGCAAAGACAGAAAATGAAGAGGAAGTGTGAACATGAATATTGTAGACCTGCATGTACATTCCAACAGATCCGACGGCACTTTCAGCCCGTCTGAACTGGTGGATTATGCGATTCAGAAGGGTCTGTCCGCTTTTGCGCTGACAGATCACGATACGGTGGACGGACTGGACGAGGCTCTCTCCCGGGCTGCCGCACTGAAAACTTCCGAAAATACAATCCCCGAGGTGATCCCGGGGATTGAACTTTCTACAGAATACGAGGGAAAGGACGTTCATATCGTAGGACTGTATATCGATCATCACAATCCCACATTTCTCGCCAGACTCCGGGAATTTGTGGATTCCCGCACTGTCCGCAACGAAAAAATGTGCGGGCGGCTCCGAGAGACGGGCATTGATATCAGCTATGAAAAACTGCAGAAAGCATTTCCTGATTCCGTCATTACACGCGCCCATTATGCCAAATGGATGCTGGAAAACGGCTATATCAAAAACCTGCAGGAGGCGTTTGACCGCTATGTGGGGGATAACTGTCCCTGCTATGTTCCACGTGAGAAAATCACCCCCGCCCAGGCCGTGGAACTGATCCTGTCAGCGGACGGTATCCCTGTGCTGGCCCATCCCACACTCTACTATTTAAACCGCCAGCGTCTGAAAAAGCTGGTTATGGAACTGAAGGAGGCGGGTCTCCTTGCCCTGGAGGGCATCTATTCCACCTATAGTCCCGCCGAGGAACGACAGATGCGTACACTTGCCTCCGAATGCGGCCTTCTGATCAGCGGAGGTTCCGATTTCCATGGCGGCAACAAGCCCGGCCTGGATCTGGCCACAGGTTACGGCAGACTGTTTATCCCCCAGGAGGTACTGGATCATTTGAAAGCCTGCCGGGGAAAAGTTCTTTTTTCCGATATGGACGGAACTCTCCTGTTAAATGATTCAACGGTTTCAGACCGGATGCGCAGAGGGATCGCCGAATTTACTCAGGCAGGCAATCATCTGATCCTTACTTCCGGGCGTCCTCTCCCCTCCGTACTGGAGGTGAAAAACGCTCAGAAACTCAACCTGCCCGGATGTTCCATTATCATTACCTACAACGGTGCGCTGGTCTATGACTGCGCCGCTCAGAAGCCTCTGCTGTGCCATCGTCTTTCCCTGGAGGATGTCCGCTATGTATCGGAACAGGCGCAAAAGTGGAACCTGCATATACACACTTACTCCGACACTCACATTATTGCAAGAGAATATAACAGGGAATTGGAATATTACACCAGCCGTATTCACCTGCCCATCCAATACGCGGACGATCTGGCATGCGCTCTGACACAGCCTCCCTGCAAGATCCAGTGTATCTGTCTGGACGACCGCCAGAGGCTGGAGGCATTTCGCAGACATCTTCTGCCTCATCTCGGAGACCGTGTAAATATCATGTTTTCCAACGACAAATATCTGGAACTGCTGCCAAAAGATGCCAGCAAAGGCAAAGCCATCCAATTTGTCAGACAATATCTTCATCTCCCTGTCAGCCATTCCTACGCGGCGGGTGACGAAGAAAACGATATCTCCATGCTGCAGGCCGCGGGATGCGGCATTGCTATGGCAAACGCCACCGAGGACGTAAAAAAAGCCGCCGGAATCATCACCGCAAACGATAATGATCACGACGGCCTGCTGGAAATTTTCCAAAGCCTGTAATAGGGTTTTTACACATTTTCCTCCTGTTGGATTGTTTTCATACATTCTCTGATCCGTTCTTTAACCAGTTCACCGATCTGCCGGGTGTTCATCCCCTCATATTCGTCATAGGGGATCACCGGCAGAAAGTGCACCTGGGTCACCACTTTTTTCAGCGACATTCCCTCAAAGGCTTTATAGGAATCCCATATGGCTACGGGAACGATGGGACATTTCGCCCTCTGCACGCACTTAAAACTGCCCGCATGAAACTCCTGCATCTCATTATGGTTATTTTCGTAACCGCCTTCCGGAAAGATCAGAAAACGCCTGCCCTCTCTCACCTCTCCCGCCAGTTCTGCCATCATTTTCACCTGCTGGCGCAGATCATTCTTTTTCAGCCTCTTCCCCCTGATCAGGGAAATAAACTGCGTCGTACCGGGCATCCTGGAACGTTCATAATCCATAACCACCGAACATGGCTGATTATGAGCCGCCATAATCCCCAGCGCATCATATTTTCCCTGGTGATTGGAATACATCACATAGCCTCCCCTTTGAGGAAGATTTTCAGTGCCGTATACCTTTGTACTGATTCGCCCTCTTTTTTTCACCAGTCCGATCAGTTTCTGCGCCAGCGCATAACACTTATTCTCATCATATTTCTCAGGATGCAAGGCATACACCGTCATCACAACAATATAAAAGATGATCAGCGGCATCCCTGTAATAACCACATAATAAAACCTGAACATCTGCTTTCCGTACTGCTCCTTTCACTTTGCGGGAGAATACACCTTCCGCATACCCTCCGACATAAGAATCTCTTCCTCTGTCGTCACAATTAAAATTTCCACCTCATACTCCGCCGCCAGTTTCATGGCCTTTTCCGGTCCCAGCACAAAACATGCCGTAGACAACGCGTCCCCCAGCATACCGCTTTCCGACAGGATCGTCACACCTCTGATGCCGCTCGCCGCCGGATACCCCGTATCAGGGTCTATGATATGATGGTAACGCACGCCGTCCACTTCGACATATCGCTCATAATCTCCCGAAGTCGTCACAACATATGTACCCGACAATTCCAGCACCCCCAGAAAGCTGTCTTTCGCCGCAGGATCCACAATTCCGACCCGCCAGGCCGTCCCGTCCGGTTTTTCCCCATAAGTCAGAATGTTCCCTCCCAGAGAAAAAACCGCCGCTTCCACCTCCGGCCGCCCTTTCATTAACTCCAGAATGCGGTCGCAGGCCATCCCTTTTCCAACTGCTCCCAGTTCCATACAAAACCCCTCTGGCAGCCGAATCCTGTTTTCTTCCAATATAACCTGCTCATATCCGGTGCGCATCAGCGCATCTGCTATCTGTTTTTCCTCCGGCAGTTTTCCCTCTCCGCTGACCGCCCACTCGTCGATATTCCACAGTCTCACCACGGGAGCAATGGTCAGATCCAGAGCACCGTCGCTGGCTGCCGACACCTCCCACAGCGTCCCAAGAGCCGCCGCAAAGTCTTCATCCAGAACACATCCTTCATCTGCGCCCGCCGACCGGTTGATACGCTCCACCCAGGAATCCTCTATCCTCCAGGACAGTTCCTGCTCTGTATCCGAAAGCAGCTGCCATATCTCATCTGAGATCTCTTTTGCATCCTGCGCATCACTTTCACCGCCTATATACAAAGTCTGGGTGACTACCGTCCCCATGGCAATACCGGTTTTCCCATATACATCCGTTTCTTCATGCGCCCTGTTTTCCCGCATACCGCATCCCGTCAGCCCCACGCCGCATATCGTCAAAGACAGCAAAACGGGTAAAAGTCTTCCTCTTTTTTTACGGATATACTTCATTTTTATCTCTTCCTCTGTTATACTGTTGGCACTTCATGATACCATGGTATGAAGAGATTATACCATGTCAGCAGGAAATCAAGCGCGAACGCAGTGAGCATTTGATTTCACCTGACATGGTAACGAGAAAAAGCGCACAGCGCGGCAGACGCACAGCGGCTGGATTTTCGAGTCTATTATACCATGACATCAAAACATTATATCATAAAAAAAGAAAGAAGACATACCTTTATGGGAAAAAAAATACCCTCATATAAAAAAAATGCCCTCCTTGCAGGCGTTGTGATTCTGTTTATCCTGAGCGCAAGCCTGGCTGCGCTGATCTTGTTTCCCCGCATGCAGGCCGGTTCTCAAAACCTCACCGCCCTCGTCTATCAGGACGGTATTCTGCTCTATCAAATTGATCTGAACAATGTTCCGGAAAGCCGCCAGTTCACAATTACAGACGGCAGCGGCAATTTCAACCTCATTGAAGTCCGCCCGGGCAGCATCGGTATCACAGACGCCAGCTGCCCGGACAAATTATGCGTTCACATGGGATTTCAGGCCTCCTCACTGCTTCCTATTATCTGTCTGCCAAATAAACTTGTAATCCGCATTACAGCCGCCGATATCACGGATTCCGCTCCGCAGGTGGACGGTGTTGCTTACTAAACGCCAGACGCTGCTGCCGTGCAAAAAGCAAACGGCGTCCCGCTGTCAGATTTTGCGTCACAAAGAATTCCACCTGTGCAGTTACAATCCAAGGATTAGCAGACGCACTGGTAAAAAGAATTGCGAAATTCCGTTTTCTATGCTAATATGAGGAAATGCAGCAAACTGCAGATGTCGAAAGCATCCTCGATGCCCTTCGGTCATATGCTTTTATAGACTGCCTGGAAAGGAATGGTAAACAAAGTGAGTGAAAAAACAAAGATTCCCTACAAGATTTATCTTGATGAGCAAGAAATTCCCAGCGCATGGTATAATCTGCGCGCAGATATGAAAAACAAGCCCGCCCCGCTTCTGAATCCGGGCACCCTGCAGCCCATGACCGCAGAAGAACTAAAGGGCGTCTTCTGTGACGAACTGGTCGCACAGGAGTTGGACGATGTCAACGCCTATATTCCGATTCCGGAGGAAATCCAGAGTTTTTACAAAATGTACCGCCCATCTCCCCTTGTACGTGCCTATTGCCTGGAGGAGAAATTGCAGACTCCCGCCAGGATCTATTATAAATTTGAGGGAAACAACACCAGCGGCAGCCACAAGCTGAATTCTGCCATTGCGCAGGCTTACTACGCAAAAAAACAGGGACTGAAAGGCGTTACCACCGAAACCGGAGCGGGTCAGTGGGGCACGGCTCTCTCCATGGCATGCTCCTATTTTGGTCTGGACTGTCTGGTATACATGGTAAAAGTCTCCTATGAGCAGAAGCCTTTCCGCCGGGAAGTGATGCGCACATACCGCGCTACCGTCACTCCCTCTCCCAGCACGACAACCGAGATCGGTCGAAAAATACTTGCTGAACATCCCGGCACCACAGGCAGCCTTGGATGCGCCATTTCCGAAGCGGTGGAGGCGGAAGCCACCCGTGAGGGATACCGCTATGTACTCGGCAGCGTCCTGAACCAGGTGCTGCTGCATCAGACCGTGATCGGACTGGAAACCAAAACTGCCCTGGACAAATATAACATTGTACCGGACATTATCATCGGCTGCGCAGGCGGCGGTTCCAACCTCGGCGGTCTTATCTCTCCTTTTGCCGGCGAAATACTCCGCGGCGAGAAAAAATACAGGATCATCGCGGTGGAGCCCGCTTCCTGTCCCAGTTTCACGCGCGGTGTGTTTGCATATGATTTCTGTGACACGGGCAAAGTCTGCCCGCTGGCCAAAATGTATACTCTGGGAAGCGGTTTCATCCCCTCCGCCAACCACGCGGGCGGCCTTCGCTATCACGGCATGAGTCCGGTACTCTCCCAGCTGTACCATGACGGCATCATTGAGGCAACCAGTGTAGAACAAACCGCAGTTTTCCAGGCCGCAGTTGAATTTGCAAGGGTGGAGGGCATCCTCCCCGCTCCGGAAAGCAGCCACGCAATCCGCGTTGCAATTGATGAAGCGCTGAAATGCAAGGAAACCGGCGAAGAAAAGACCATTGTGTTCGGTCTCACAGGCACAGGGTACTTTGATATGGTAGCCTATGAAAAGTATAACAACGGTGAAATGTCCGATTATATTCCCACGGACGAGGATCTGAAACCGGGCTTTGACGCTATTCCCAGATTCCCGGGAAATGAGTTTTAAGTGAATAAATTCTTTGTAAATAATAGGGCTGACTGCCCTTTCCCGCCAAACGCCGCGCAGCAGATTACCTGGCTGCGCGGCGTTTGATTGACGTTGATTTTATCTCTTTGATATCTGAACAGCTTATTGATTTCTAAACAATTTTTTGATTTCTCACGAAATAAGTTTTTCCAAAAGCGCACTGCACCCGGCCACAACATCACGATATGTTCGCTCAAAATCTCCTGTATACCACGGATCCGAAATATCTCTGGGACTGTCCGTCACATCCAACAGTCTGCTCACTTTTCCCTCCGGATCCCCTCCCAGCATGCGAAGCATATTCCGAATATTGGCGCTGTCCATACCGATGAGATAGTCATATCTCTCATAGTCGGAACGCTGCAGCTGCACCGCTCTCTTGCCTCCGCAGTCAATCCCATGCTCCGCCAATTTTGCCCTTGCGGGAGGATATACCGGATTGCCGATACCGTTCCAGATCTCCTCTGTGCTGGTGGCCGCAGAGGCAATAAAAAAATCCTGTGATAGGCGCTTTTGCGCGATCATGTCTTTCATCACAAACTCTGCCATAGGGCTGCGGCAGATATTGCCGTGGCAGACGAATAATATTTTAATCATATCTTTTATATCCCTTCATAAGCCTTTAAACCTTGATTTTTCAAGCATTTTGGCACTTTTTTCATTTTTGGTTTTTTACCCCCTAATCTGCGTAATCCGTTATAAATCTACGCAAATTTACGGGCAAATGGTGTAGTAATTGGTGTAGTAGATTGGTGTATTTCTTAACCTGATTTTCTCTGTTTCCCTTGCATATCCGATTCTTTGAAGTCCAAAATTTTTGCCATCTGTTCCGCCGCACGGTCATAGCTGGCATGAGTATATACATTCAGCGTAACACCTACATCAGAATGCCCCATTACATACTGCAAAGTCTTAATGTCCATACCTGCGTTTGCCATGTTGGTGCAGAATGTATGACGGAATACATGAGGCGTGATGTGTGGCAATGGTTTCTCAGGATAAAGCTTCTTGTATTTCTTCATTGCCCACCTCATCTCATTTTCGATATGCAATGCT
>JAAVAG010000069.1 GCA_014804185.1 Lachnospiraceae bacterium | reverse complement strand
TGGATTGAAATCGGCGGCACAAGCGACACCGTAGCCAGATCCTGCCAGTCGCTCCCCTCGCGGGAGCGTGGATTGAAATCACTCACACGATACCGGCAGGCCGTCTACCACCGTCGCTCCCCTCGCGGGAGCGTGGATTGAAATCTCCGCCTCGTTTTTTTCCGCCCGCGCGTAATGGGTCGCTCCCCTCGCGGGAGCGTGGATTGAAATTGCGTCTGCCGGATACTCTGCATGTCAACGTTGACCGTCGCTCCCCTCGCGGGAGCGTGGATTGAAATCCTCTGAATAATCATTATCATGAGATTATCGCATGTCGCTCCCCTCGCGGGAGCGTGGATTGAAATCATACCGAAACGCATAATCCGGCAACATTGCCTCGTCGCTCCCCTCGCGGGAGCGTGGATTGAAATTGGAATAGAGGGGAGGTGAGGGAAACGGGGTCGACGTCGCTCCTCTCGCGAGCGCGTGAATTGATATATTTGAATCAAGAGTGTTGTATAAAGGCTGTAAAAAAAGGGGGACATTGACAGTGCATAATAAAAAGATTGTAATTTTTGCGGGGGCGGGCATTTCAAAAGAAGCTCCGGCTAATCTTTTCAGTTGGTGGGAATACAATAGGCTGATTATTGATGAGATTGGCGAAGCGGGAGCAAGCGCAGCAGGGATAGATCATAATTTGTTGAATGCAGAGGAAGTTCTGCAAAAAGTACCAGTTCCCACAATATCTGACTTTCTGTTTAACTATTCAGCAGGAAAAGCCTATTTTCCGCTTTTAAAGATTTTAGAAGGGGTACATCCGAATAGAAATCACCATCTTCTTGCAAAACTGGCGGAAAGTGGAGAAATATCCGGAATTATAACAACAAATTTTGATACACTGATCGAGCAGGCCTTTGATAAACATGGAATGCCTTGTTTTGTCTATCTGCAGGAAGAAGATTATTCCGATTTTGAATATAAGGGATTTCCTATCTATAAGATTCATGGTTCTGTTACGGATACTGATACGGCCATAGATACCGCTCAGCAAAAGCTTCAGGGACTATCCGCGGCAAAAAAACAATTATTAAGCAGAGTTTTTCGACGAAACCATGTTATTTTTATGGGATTTTCTGGGGAAGATTTCGCATTTGACAAGGATTATTTGCCGCTGGCAGATGTAGGGTGTGACATAACGTGGGTACTGAATCCGGCTTTTGGGAGAGCACATTGCGGCCTGCAATGGATTGAGCATCCTCATAGCTGCGAGGATCTGTCAATACATGTGCGAAAAAATTTAGATCATGTTGACAATTTTAAACTATGTGTTGCAACAATTCCAGAGTTTTGTGAGTACATGGGCTGGGAAATAGGAGAAGTTTCTGCGGATGTGTCTTGTGATGAAATTCAGCTTTCGGCTCGACAGACCGTTAGAGAATTTTTAAGCAGCATTGCAGTGACAAGCTGGGGATGTGCAGGTATGTGTATAGAACTCTTACGTGCTGTCAAAGGAAGCGAAGAGTCTCTGGGATTGGCAGTTCAGGTTGATAAGGTTTTAAGTAATTGGATTGAATCTTGTCAGAGCCAGGAAAGATATATGCTTCTGCCGATCGTAGAACAGACGGTATCCGACATGCTTACCGAGACGGTGTCGCCTGGAACAGAGCAAATAGCAGAAATGGATAGGCTTATGCCTTTATGTGACACGATGGCAGATGAATTTAGGATAGCCAAGGCATACTGCAAAGCAATGAAATATTATTATTTTTCTTTGTGTATCACGAATCAGCGTTTTCTGGAACACATTCTGGAAAATGATTTTGCAAAGTTGAGAAAAGCATATAATAATATGGCTACCACAAAAATGCGAATAGGCAGGATGCTGATCGATATGGGGCGCTATGGTAACGCATCCAGATTTTTAGCAGAAGCCATGGAAGATGCATTGAGTGCGGGCGCTTTTTATGATATAGCAGCAGCGTATCTATGTCGTGTGATAATGGATATGAAAATCCTGCAAGAAAAAGATAGCATGCAGGAACGGGTGTTTTCATATAGATCATTTGATGCTAGGCGCTTATATGCGGACATGTGGTGCGTAATTCGACTGGCACAAAGAGCAGGAAACAGCAGGGCACTCCGTGAGGTATATTTCTATATGATTGTATTTTTTGCTTATTATAACATGTTTTCTTATATTCCATTGGCGCTGGAACGTATGGAAACCTATGCCAAAATCACACCAGAAGCTGCCTATTATCTGGAAGAAATAGAAGAATTGAAAAGTAGTTTGCCGGATAATATAGAAAGGGAAGAAACGCTTCCGCCGGATTTGCAATACCGCGAACCACGGTATGAAATTATTTGGGAAGACTGCCGGGAGAGGGATATATTGTCTACAAAAGAGGGACAAGAAGCATATCGTCAAGTCTGTTTCGGAAAAGACACAGAAGCAAGAAAACTGTTAAAAGAAGCAGCCGATAGATATTATAAGGAGTGTTTAAACGGCGATTTTGTTTCAGATCGGAAATGTATGTATATGGCAGAGATGTTCTCTTATTGTTATATTAAGCAGGAGGCGAAAAGACAAAATACTTTTAGCATAAAAGAAGCTGAAATTTACTTATTGCGGTGTCTAAAACTCGAAATCAGTTTATGGCAGACTGAATATCTGACGGAAACAACTGCGTATATTTCGCAATATTATTATGGAATCGAAGCATACTCGGAAGCGCTGTTTTATGCAAAACTGTGTCTGTGTCTATGCGACAATCCGATTGCACATGGAATCATATTAAGCAGTTGCGCAGTGGCAGCGTTATCGTGTATAAGCATGGAAAAAAAGCCAGATGCTGTTTATTATGGGAATCTGTATTTTCAACTGACGGAGCAGTTTCCACAAGCGTCAGATCATGGTGTAAAAGAATACCTGCGTGGATGGCTGGATGATTACAGTGAAACGACGGATAAAACGTCATAGCGTATGAGATACACTTTTTAGATAAAACAACAAAACATCACCGCTTATGGACTGCATCGTGGTAAACGAAAGGCAGTCCTTTTTTATCGCAATTGCTGAGGCGCCAATTTGCAACTGACGATAGAATAAAACCCAGCCGCTGCGCGTCGGTTGCACTTCGTGCTTGATTTCTTTCCGACATAGTAAAATAGAATTATTCAACAAATCGTAGAATCTTATCGCCGCAGCGGTTATTGGCGTTCATTTGAGTGAATTATATAATATAGCAAAATGCTACACCAATGTAACAAAAGAACATCGGGGGAAACAATTATGAAAGGCAAAGGTAAAAATTTAACTTACATGAATTTATGCAGTTCGGCTGCCCGGCAATTAGCTGTCATTTTGCCGGGAACCGTTGTGGTGACAGTGGGGAACGTATTCCTGCGCTGGTGCATCGGGGATGCGCTGGATCGGGGGGAATTATCCGTATGGCTGCTTGCCGTGGCAGGAGGTCTGCTGGCGGTGACGCAGGTGATTGGCTATCACAAACAAATTATGTCCGCCAGGGTACAGAAGAATATCTGCCGCAGGATCCAGTCCAAGGTGCTGCACGGCTGCCTGGGTGAACTGGAGAAAAATGACATGGGGACCATCACTACCTGCTACATGACGGATGTAGGCCAGATCGACGCCTTTACGGGCCGGGTTTTGAATAAGGCTTTTCCCGATGTGATCGGGTGGCTGATTACAGTGGGCCTGATGTTTGGATTTGATCTGTTTTTGGGCATTGCGGCCATTGTAGTGACGGTACTGCCCGCATATCTCGTATATAGGATGAGCAGGCCCATCGCAAAGGGGACGGACGCTTACCAGGACGCGCTGGGGGAGGCGAACCAGAGCGTTGTCACCGGGCTGCATAATATCGAGACGATTAAGGCCTCCTGTAAGGAAGAGCAGTTCATGCAGGATAACCGGGAAAAGCTGGACATTCTGCAGAAGAAAAAGCGAACAGTGGCGATCTGGGAGGCCGTGCTGGGCGCTCCCATGATGCTGGTTGCATTTCTGACGATTATTCTGCTGACCGGCCTGGGCGGCTGGTTTGTCTTTCTGGGCCGCATATCTGTCGGGCAGCTGCTGACAGTGGTCACGCTGATTGACAATATTGTTACTTTTGTGATGAGTCTGGACGGAACGATCGCGGCGTTTCGGAGAGCCTCTGTCAGTATGAGGAGACTGAACGATTTTCTGGGACAGGAGGAGGAACGGCCGGGAGGCCGGGAGGCCGGGCAGATTAAAGAGATTGCTTTTGAACGGATTTTCTTTGCCTATCCGAATAACGGAAGAGAAATATACAATGGGTTTTCGGAAAGCTGGCGGCCGGGAAAGATCTGTTTTGTGAAAGGCGGGAACGGGGAAGGGAAGAGTACTCTTGTAAAACTGCTTATGGGCGCCTACCAGGTCTGTGACGGTAAAATATTGGTCAACGGCACTCCTGTGGAGGAGTACCGGCTGGAGAGTCTGCGGCAGAGGATTGTTGTGGTGCCCCAGGAAAATGTCCTGTTTAGGGGAAGTATCTATGACAATCTGGCCTGCGGGGTGGATATCGGACTCTCTAAGGCGGAAGAAATGTGTAAAAAGGTGGGGATTCATGATGAGATTATCCGGATGCCCGATCAGTACGGGAACGTGCTTTCTGAAAACGGAGGAGTGCTTTCGGGCGGGCAGAAACAGAGGTTATGCCTGGCCAGGGCGCTGCTCAGAGAAGGGGATGTCTATGTTTTCGACGAGCCCACCAGCGCGCTGGACGCCCGCCATGGAGAAATCCTGATGGACCTTTTAAAAGAACTGGCCATTAAAAAGATTGTAGTCGTGATTACCCATGAAAGGGAATTGCTGGATTCGGCGGAATGCATCATGCGGATAGGAGGGCAGGAAGGATGAAAAATAAAAGTTTATTATGGCAAATGCGCAAATGGGTTGTTCCTTATACCCTGAGCACAGTTATGGTGGCATGCCGGAATTTTCTGACGACCTGGCTGCTGGCATTCATCGGCAGCAGAGTACTGAACCTGGTAAACGACGGAAAGGCAGAGGAATTTTTTCCGCAGACGATGCTGCTATTGTTATTCATTGCGGCGTTCATGGTATTTGACACTACAGGGCTTTTCTGGCAATCGGTAACCATGCACGGGATCAAAAATGACCTGCGCAGCATTCTTTACGAGAAAGTATTGAAAGCCCGGTATGACAGGGTATACGATATGGGACAGAAAGGGGAACTGCTGTCGCGGCTGAATTCGGATGTGGAGACGGCCTCCTCTATCCTGGGTTTCGGTATTTTGACGCCGCTCATGTTTTTGATATCCGGAATCGGCGCCACTGTCACCATTGCCATGATCCACTGGAAGCTGTGTATCCTGATCTATGTGGTGGGAATTGTCTGCCTGGGCGTCCAGGCCTATATCATACGCAGGCAGCGCCGTACCATACAGCTGCTGCAGGAAAACAGAGCAGAGGCATTGGGGATGTGCGGGGAGAATTTTCAGAATGGTCTGACCATCAGACTGTGCAATCTTGCGGAGGCTTTTGAAGAAAAAATTCTGCAGAATCTTGGAGTCTTTGAAAAACTTTCCCGCAGGTTTGCCTGGCAGAAGACCGCAGAAGGACTGGGCGGAACACTGCTGCAGTATCTGCAGAGTGTGGGGATTCTTTTTGTTGGTTTTTTTCTGTATCAGCGCGGGGAACTCCTGTTGGGGGATATTGTCATGATCTACCAGATGGCCGCGCTGATCACCTACATGCTCAGCACGATTTCCTCCAGTTATGCCGGTATCCAGAGTTGGATTGTGGGATTCGGCAGACTTCATGACATCCTGGATCTGGAGGAGGAAGAAGATGCTTCCGGCGCAAAAGAACTGACCTTTGACACGGAAGCGGATGACGGAATCCGGGCGAGAAATATTTTGTGCCGGCTGGGAGATATCACTGTGCATGAGAATCTGAACCTGAGTCTGGAAAAGCGGGGAATTTACATGATAGCAGGGGAAAGTGGAAAGGGAAAGACCACCTTTTTCAGGCTGATTACCGGGATATATCCCTATGAATCAGGGGAACTTGGGCTGTTCGGGCACAGTCAGAAAGAGTATACTTTAAAGAGCCTCCGCGGACAGATCACTTATATGACTCAGGAAAACGCATTGTTTCAGGGAACGATCCGTGATAATATTCTGTGGAGAAACAAGGCCACAGATGCGGAAATCATGGAACTGCTGCAGCGGCTGGGACTGGATGAATGGATCAGCGGTATGGAGAAAGGACTGGACACTCATATTTCCAACGGCGGAAATGAATTTTCCGGGGGTCAGAGAAAATGCCTGCTCTGGGCCAGGACGCTGCTGGAGCATTCGCCTGTGTATCTGCTGGATGAGGGGTTTGCGGGGGTGGATGAACGCCGCACCGGCCTGATCTGGAGAGAATTGGAGGCATTGTCCCAAAGGGCCCTGGTTGTAGTGATCACACATGATCAGTTGATGATGGAGGAAGCATTGAAAGATGGTAGACAGTTGCTGCAGATATAGCGTCTGTCAATGGAGGAAATGGTATATGAAGCTGTTAATAGGTGAGAATATCAGGCGGCTGCGCCGTGAACGCAATCTGACGCAGGAAGAAGTCGCCGCTCATCTCGGAATCTCGTTTCAGGCGATCAGTAAGTGGGAGCGCGGAGACGGATATCCGGATATCACAATGCTGCCGACGCTGGCCAGTTACTTTGACGTGAGTATAGAAGAACTGATCGGCATGAGCGAAATCGAAAAGGAGAAAAAATATGAGGATATCAATGCCGCATGGGCTGCCAACAATCAAAGCGGCCAGCACCGCGACAATGTCAGTCTCATGCGAAAAGCATTAAAAGCTTTCCCGAATGATGCGCTGCTGCTCGTTCAGCTTTCCACGTCGCTGGAAAAGCTGGACGGAACAGAGGAGGAAAAGACAAAATACCTGAGGGAATCCATTGCCGTTCAGGAACAGATTCTCCGCTACGGCAAGGATTCGGAAGTCCGCAATGCCACGCTTTATAACATTTGCTTTGCATATTGGAAAAATGGGGAGCGTGATAAAGCTTTGGAATGTGCCAGACAACTGCCAAATCTTTTTAAGGCCCGTGAGAATGCCCTCATATACTTTCTGGAGGGTGAGGAAAGGCGCAAAGTGGCCAGAGAAGCACTGACAGTACTTGCGGCGCTTGTGGAGATGCACACGGCGATCCTTGCGGAAACGGAAGAGGAGACTCTGCACCGGCTATAACTCATTCACAGATTCTATTCCTTTGATTTCCCGAAGGGCGCGCAGAAAGTACTCTTTACTGCCGCCCTTTGGTATTCTGATAGTTGTGACAATCTGAAAACACTGTCCCCTTGCCATCGGTTTATCTACCACAAATGTATCAACAAAACAGTTCTCTTCCTTTAATTTGCGGGAAATAAGAGTGATCTCTCTGCCGGATTCCACTTCAATATAGAGCGTCATGTAACGGGAATGTTTATAAACCCTGTTTTCTATGTACGGGACAAGATGCACTCCCACCAGCCAGAATCCGGTCAGTATCACTGCGCCGTCAATAAAACCGATGCCTGTGGCGAGTCCGATACAGGCGCAGGTCCAGATGCTTGCCGCGGAGGTAAGTCCCTTGATCTGATGTCTGGATATCAGAATAGATCCTGCACCCAGAAACCCCACGCCGCTGATGACCTGCGCAGCAATTCTGGAGATATCCAGCCGCTCCGGGTAAAGCGCCTCAAGGTACTGTTCCAGAAGCATCACCATGCAGGCGCCAAGGCATACGGTAATTGTCGTTCGAGCGCCCCCGCCGCGTCGTTTGGCGCCTCTGTCAATCCCGATTACCGTGCCCAGCACCAGGGAAACGATCATTCGAATAACGATATTATTCCAGGTCCAATCTGAAAAGGAAAGAGTAAACATAGCGATTTCTCCACAGGTTCCTGCCGATTTTTCTGTATCCATATTTATTATAAGAAATCCTTTCATTCTTGTAAATACAGCGTAAAATATATTTTAATAGGCATGTCGATATGATATACTGGATTGGATAAGTATTGGAGTGAGAATGATTTTATAGATCATCTGTAAGGATCGGGTTAAGGCGGAAAGGCAGTTAAATATAAGCAGTCATGACATATGAACAATTTCAGGAAAAATTTCAGATCAAGCTGAATCGGCAGCAGGCGGAGGCGGTCAGGTCCATAGAAGGACCGGTGCTTCTTCTGGCAGTCCCCGGGAGCGGAAAAACCACCGTTTTGGTGACAAGGCTTGGGTATATGGTTATCTGTGCCGGAGTTTTACCGGAACATATTCTGACGATCACCTATACGGTATCCGCAGCCAGGGATATGGAGAAGCGCTTCCGTGCCTGCTTTGGACATGACCTGGGCGGGCGGCTGGAATTTCGGACGATCAACGGAATCTGCGCTAAAATTATCCAATATTACGGGAATCTGATCGGGAAAAGGCCCTTTTCCCTTGTGACAGAAAATGAGGTGATAACCAGGATACTCTCAGAGATTTTTCTGGAGACAGAGGGCAGTTACGCCACGGAAAGTGATTTGAAAGAAGTTATTTCGGAGATTACATATATCAAGAACAGCATGCTCACCGGCGATGAGATCAGGCAAAGGGATCGGGAAACAGGATATAGAATATCCGGGATTTATCAGGAATACGGCAGGCGGCTGCACGCCAGGGGGCTGATGGATTACGACGATCAGATGGTGTATGCCTATCATATTCTGCGAAAAAGCCCGGAAACTCTCCGGCATTTTCATAACAAATATACCTATATCTGTGTGGATGAGGCGCAGGATACTTCCAGAATCCAGCATGAGATGATCCGGCTTCTTGCGGGCAGCAGGGATAACCTGTTTATGGTAGGGGATGAGGATCAGAGCATTTACGGTTTCCGCGCCGCTTATCCGGAGGCTCTGCTCTCTTTTGAAAGGGAGCATCCCAGGGCGAAGATACTTGTTATGGAGGAAAATTTTCGCTCCGACGGGAATATCGTAGCGGCTGCGGATCGGTTCATACAGAAAAATACACTGCGCCATGAGAAACATATGACATCGGCCAGGGCGGCTGAAACAGAGATACAAAGGATCGCGCTGAAAGGCAGAAAGGATCAGTATCATTATATCGCCGGGATGGCGGAGGAATGCCAGGGACAGACAGCGGTGCTTTACCGAAACAATGAGAGCGCGCTGCCGCTTGTGGATCTGCTGGAGAGGAGAGGAATTCCGTACAGGCTCCGCAGCGCGGAACTGACTTTTTTTACACACCGGATCGTGCAGGATATCCGCAATATTATCGGTTTTGCGGCAGAGCCCCGCAATACGGATTTATTTCAGCAGATCTACTATAAAATTTCCACTTATATCAGCAAGCGGGACGTGCCTGTTATCTGCCGGATCAGCAGACAGGAAAACAGAGATGTGCTGGAGGCGGCTGTCAATTATGAGGGGCTGCCGGAACGGACGAGAAAAAGCTGCAGAGTGATCCGGACGCACTTGAAATATATGCTGTCAGAACGAGCGGACGCTGCGATTAACAGAATTATGTACTATATGGGGTATGAGAATTATCTGGAACGCATGGGCATGAATGACGGAAAGCTGTCCGTCCTGAAAGCGATTGCGCAGAGTGAGCCTTCTCCCGGGAGACTTGTGGACAGGCTGGAGGAACTGCAGGCGATTTTAAGAGAAAAGCAGGAGGATGCTGCCCGTGGAGTTGCCGGATCAGGAGACTTATCGCGAAATGTGCCGCAGGTGATTCTGTCCACCATTCATTCCAGCAAGGGGCTGGAATACGACACGGTTTATCTGATGGATGTGATCGATGGTGTATTTCCCGAAACCATACCTGAGAATATGGGGGCGATGGACCTTAAGCAGCGGGCGGCCTATGAGGAGGAACGCCGTCTGTTTTATGTGGGAGCCACACGCGCCAGGAACCGGCTTTTTGTGTTCCGGCTGGAGCAGCGTTCTTCCTTTTGCGAGGAACTTTGCGCCCCGGTCCGCATGCCCCCAAAAAGGCCGTTTTCCCGGGAAGAATTTGAAAAATTTCTCGACGCAATCGGCGACGGACTGATCGTAAAACACAGGAAGCTGGGGGAAGGGGTAGTGGTGGAAGTGCAGGGCGAGAGGGTCGTGATTCAGTTTGGAGACGAGCAAAAGTTGTTTGCGCTGAAAGCGCTGTACGAGTATGATCTGCTGGTATTTTAAGTGCGGGGAGGTAGGAAAAGATGGAGACATTACAACAGGCTATTGAAAACATAACGTGGAGAACTGAGAGATTTCCCGAAAAAGATTTTGAAATCATACGCGCTGACAAAAATGCGGCAATTCCGCTGCTGCGCGGCGCAGTGGAGAGAGCGATCCTGGAAAAGGAAAAACTGGATAAAAATTATCAGCTGCATTTCTATGCGATTTATCTGTTGGGTGAATTTCAGGACAGAGAGTTTTTTCCATGTTTACTGAAACTGGCGGCGCTGCCGGAGAAGACATTGGACTTTTTGATCGGGGATGCGATTACGGAGGGATTCCCCCATATCTTGTATAACATGTATAACGGCGATCTGGAATTGCTCAAACGGTCCGTATGTGACAGACAAACCTGTATTTATGTGAGAGCCGGTATGCTGGAAATGATGGGGCAACTCTATTTGGATCACACTTTGGAGAAAGCGGAATGGCAGGAGTTTATGCGCCGAATCATATACGATAACGGGGAAACCGACGATTATATATATACCAAGATTGCAGATCTGATCTGTGAATGTCACTTTATGGAGATGCTTCCGGAAATACAGGGACTTTATCTTGATGAGCGCATAGAGACGGGCGTTATCGGAGAATATGACGAATGCCTGGATAGAATGTTTACATATCATGACGGCAGGGAGATGTTTTGTATATCTCCAATCAATGCGTCCCAGATGCTCAAAGGTTGGGCGATGTTTCAGGACGATTCTTCTGAAAGTGAGAAAAAAGATCGAATAGAGGACTTTGAGAAATTTTTCAGAGCGTACGACCGGGAATTTAACAGAACAGAGCCAAAGCGTAAAATCGGCAGAAACGATCCCTGTCCATGTGGGAGCGGCAGGAAATATAAGCAGTGCTGTTTAAATAAGCCTAAGTCTCCGGTGGAATTGATTGAAAGTGAACAGGAAAAGAAGAAATGGCTGCGGGATTATCCACCGGTGAAAAAGGATGAGCAAAAGGACAGGATTTATCTGGAGGATTTTTATGACCGTGAAAGCATAGAAACAGACAAACTTCTTTATCTCGCCCTGAAGCACCGTGGAATTCCGATGTGGCGGGCGGAAACGGAAGATACAGTGAAGCATAGAAAAAGAATCTATCTGACCGGTGCATTTAAACGCTTTCAGGCAGTGACAGAGCGAGAAAAAACGAAGTCTTTTCAGGAATATGATGAAAAGCACTCCATTCATTATTTTTGTGAGCAGTGGATAGGAATATTGAGGGAACTGCTGCGGGAAAAGGATGAGGAGGGGATTTTGGAAGAAGTCTGCCGGGTATGTGAGAAAATGGGGAAAACGTAAAGAAACAAAGGGAAGATGGCTCAATGCATAGCCGGGGAAAGGGATGCCAGAGAAAGGCGGGAGGCAGAATATGGGACAAGAAGTGAAATCCGGTATGAAACAGATTAAAATTTTTCAGGACAGTGACTACAAGGAACTGGGCATTTTATACGGCTTATTCTTTGAGGATATCAACCACGCCGCGGACGGCGGGCTGTATGCGGAACTGGTGCAGAACCGGTCCTTTGAATACTGCGATGTGGACCGGGCAGGGTATCACGCCCTGACGGCGTGGGAAAAGACGGGAGAGATGGAGTGGGACGTGCGCACAGAGCGTCCGCTGCACGCCGAAAATCCACATTATCTGCATTTGAAATCGCAGCCCGGCGGCGCTGTCTGTAACACGGGATATAACACCGGTATTTTTGTAGAAGAGGGAAAGTGCTA
>JAAVAG010000068.1 GCA_014804185.1 Lachnospiraceae bacterium | reverse complement strand
TTATACTACTCAACAACTGTTATTGTCAATATATAATGCTTATTATTTTATTATTTTTACACTTTTCTGAATATATTTATTACTTGACAACTATTGCAACATGGAAATACAATATATTTTAGAAAGAATCAGGAGGCCTGAATATGTCTATCATAAATCCAAAAGAATCGGAAGTTTTAAAAATATTGCTGCGTTCAGAAAAACCTTTGTCACTTCCTACTATCCTAAGTTCTCATCCTTCTCTAATCAAAAGCACCGTTGCCGCTGCTCTTGCAAAACTACTAAAAGAAAACATGATAGAAGTTGTCGGTATTGAACACAGTGGAAAAGCCATATGCCGGACTTATCGTCCTACACAAAAAAGCCGCGAAACATTTCTACAAAATTTTACAGATTTTTACAGTGATATTATGGATATTATCCCCAAAGCAGACTTGTGTATGTCCTTGCTCACTTTGAATAAGGATCCACAAAAAGCAAAAGAAGAATTGGCACAGTTAAGGGCTATGCTAGACAAATATGAACAAGAAAACCATCTCGATACATAAGGAGTCTCTGTCATGCACTTTTCCTTTTCCACCATATACACCGCAGTGCTTTCCAGCAATGTCCTGCTCATCCTGGCCGCTGTTTTTTTACAGAACAAATCCCTATTGTTTAAAACAGGCTACAAATGTCTGGGAATCTTTCTGTCGCTGGCTGCAATACGTCTGGTCTTTCCCTTTGAATTTCCCTTTACCAGAAATATATATTTGCCTGAGGGAATATCCTACGTCATTGCCAGTTTTCATGGGCCGCTGTTTTCTATTGCGGATTTTAAGATCACGCCGTTAATACTGCTGTGCGTTGTCTGGATTGGCGGGGTCGTATATCAGCTGTTCCGCTTTATTCGGGAATTCATTCTAATGGATCGGTATATTTTATACAACGGCCGGGATATCACAACAGATCCCGCCTGCCTTTCCGTTCTGTCCCGGATTCCCAAACTCGCTGGCCGGCATGTGTCTTTCCGCATCTTTCGGTTAAAGGGCATATCGTCCCCCATGCTATATGACATGATTGCTCCGCGCATTCTCCTGCCGGATGATATGAATTTTTCCGATCAGGAACTCTATTTTATCCTGTCTCATGAAATTTCACATTATGTGCACAGAGATCTGCTTCTGAAGTATGCGATCCGCCTGATCACAATACTGTACTGGTGGAATCCCGCCTGTCACTTTCTGAAAAGACAAACAGAACTGTTATGTGAAATCCGCATAGACGGAGAACTGGCGGCATCCGGTCCTGCTGCCGCAGGCGCATATATGAAATGCCTGCTTGATGTCGCAGAGTCTGCCGTTAAAAAAGCGCCTCTTCCCTCATCCATGTACATAGGTTTCAAGCCGCAGAACGCCGTCAATCTAAAAAAAAGATTTGAATGGATAATCTCCGGAAAACATCCTCGCCGATCCGTCCAGTTTGGATTGACTGTGTTCATTTTTTTATTCTTCGCCTTTTCTTATTTGTATATTTTAGAAGGGTCGATTCCACTCCCGGAGCCCGCAGAAGAAAATGGAGTTCTTTTTCAGGACGACATTTACAACTACATTATCCAAAATGAATTCGGTACATATGACATTTATTATCACGGCATGTATACAGAGACTATAGATTCTCTGTTCGGCTATGAAGACGCAGTTATCTATCATTCAAAGGAGGAGGTTCCCCATGAAACAAACAATCAACCTTAAATTAAAACGATATTTTTTCAAGATAGCAGTAAGCATGACTCTCTTATGCTGCTGTTTCCTTTCAGTGCCTTACTCAGCTATTTCTGTGCAGGCGCAGACAGAAGACTGTGCATCTGTGCAGCCTATGAGCCAAGATTTTTCATGGTCATACAAAGTAGAAAACGGCAAACTGTACAAACGGCTTTACAACCAGACCACCGGTGAGTGGATCGGCGGCTGGATCTATGTGGGCGAGTATCCGTAGAATAATGACATCTCAAGGGGAATCGTAAATACGGTTCCCCCATTTTATGCACAATATCATATGTCCGCATTTATCGGCCAACACAGGAAAAGCAACAGTTTATAATTTTTTAATCATAATATTTCGCGTATTTTATGTTCTTTTTTTACAAATAGTGATAAGATAAGAAAACAACGGACACCTCGCTCCGCGGGATGTCCTTATGTTAAAGTAAACGCTGTCCCGCTTTGAGGGCCGGCTTATGGAATCAAGAATTCGGGAGGCATCGTATCCACATGAAATTTAAGACCAGATTGATGGTAACATTTGCCACCATCGTCCTGCTTCCCCTGGTACTGTCCGCTGCCGCTTTCACCGCCATCGGTGTCAGCCTGCTCAGTTCCCAGCCAAGCTACGGACTGGACGAGATCGATTACTTATCCATGTCGGAGAGCATGCAGAGCATCAACAGCCAGACGGACATGGCTTATCAGCTTCTGCAGTCTCAATCCGGGGAGGGTACTTTGGAGGATATCGATTTCCTGCGGAATTTCGAACAGAGCAGACTTCCAAGGCACTCTTATCTGCTGGTGCGGAAAAACGATGAAATTTTCTATACCGGAAATCAGGAAGCCGCAGAGCAGATTTTCGCCAAACTCCCTGATTACGGTCATGCCAGCGGCGAGGACAGTGCAAGTTATTATTTCGGAGACATGGAAAAATATGTCAAGCAGATAGACTTCCTCTTTGCAGACGGCAGCCAGGGCAGCCTGTTTATTATCACAAGAGTAAGCAGCCTGATCTCCCGGCAGCTTTTAGTAGATATGATCGTGGCAATTGTCATTATCCTGGTTTTTACCAGTATCATGCTGACCAGATGGACGTACAAGGGCGTATTTCTTCCTATTAAAGAGTTGAATCTGGCCATGTGCAAGATCAAGGAGGGCGATTTCGACTACAGGCTGCCCAAGGAGAGCAAAGGCGAAATCGGCGATCTGTACCGCAATTATGAGGACATGCGGCTGCGGCTGAAAGAAACCACCGAGGAGCAGATGCACCAGGAAAAACAGAACCGGGAACTGATCAGCAACATCTCCCATGATCTGAAAACTCCCATCACAGCGGTAAAGGGGTATGTGGAGGGCATTATGGACGGTGTGGCGGACACGCCGGAAAAGATGGACAAATACATTAAGACCATCTACAACAAAGCCAATGATATGGATCGGCTGATCAATGAACTGACCCTCTATTCCGGCATCGACAACAACCGTATTCCGTACAACTATCACCGCATCAACGTAGCTGATTATTTCGGCGACTGTATCGAGGAAGTGGGCCTGGATCTGGAATCCAAAAATATAGAACTGAATTATTCCAATCTGGTGGATGCGGATACGGTGATCATCGCGGACCCCGAGCAGATGAAGCGGGTTATCAACAATATCATCGGCAACAGCATCAAGTATATCGACAAGCCAAAGGGTGTAATCGATATCCGCATTCTGGATGAAGTGGACTCGGTGCGGGTCGAGATCGAGGATAACGGCAAGGGAATCGCGGCAAAAGACCTTCCCAAGATCTTTGAACGCTTTTACCGGACAGACGCGTCCCGCAATTCCTCCCAGGGAGGCAGCGGTATCGGCCTGTCCATCGTCAAAAAAATCATTGAAGATCACGGCGGTTACATCTGGGCCACCAGCAAAGAGGGCGAAGGCACGTGTATGCACTTTGTAATACGAAAGTACCGTGAATTGAAATAGAGAGATCATCCAAAACTTTTGACAGAAAACCCGATACACCGGGCATGGAGGTATAGAGATGAGTAAAATTTTGATCATTGAGGACGAGGAAGCCATCGCGGACCTGGAAAAAGATTATCTGGAGTTAAGTGATTTTCAGGTACAGATTGAAAATACAGGGGATGTGGGGCTGCAGACCGCCTTAAACGGCGATTTTGACCTGGTGGTGCTGGATCTGATGCTTCCCGGAATGGATGGCTTCGAGGTCTGCAAAAAGATCCGGGAGCAAAAGAATATTCCCATTCTGATGGTATCCGCCAAAAAGGACGATATTGATAAGATCCGCGGCCTGGGACTGGGAGCGGACGATTATATGACCAAGCCTTTCAGCCCCAGCGAACTGGTGGCGCGGGTAAAGGCGCATCTGGCCAGATATGACCGGCTGGTGGGCATTTACCAGAAACCGCAGAACGATATTGTGGAAATCCGTGGTCTGCGCATCGATAAGACGGCCCGACGCGTCTATGTGAACGGTGAAGAAAAAACTTTTACCACAAAAGAGTTTGATCTCCTCACCTTTCTGGCGGAGAATCCGAACCATGTGTTTACCAAGGAGGAACTGTTCCGCGAGATATGGGACATGGATTCCATCGGAGATATCGCCACCGTGACGGTGCATATCAAGAAAATTCGTGAAAAAATAGAGTTTGACACTGCCAAACCGCAATACATCGAGACAATCTGGGGAGTTGGATACCGCTTCAAGGTATAATTCTTTCAAACCATGATATAAGGATATTTATGAAAACACAGATTTTATATGAGGACAGCGACATTCTGGTCATCCATAAGCCTGCCGGCATCGCCACCCAGGCCGCCAGAATCGGGCAGATGGATGTGGTCAGCGAATTAAAAAACTATCTGGCGGCACAGTCCCGCCGAGACGGACAGCCGGGAAAAACCCCCTACTTAGGCGTGATCCACCGCCTTGACCAGCCGGTAGAAGGTTTGCTGGTTTTCGGAAAGACACGGCTGGCCTCTGCGGTTCTGAACGAAGAACTGAAGAACAAATCGCTGCATAAGCGTTATTTTGCCGCTGTCTGCGGAAAGCCATCTCTGCAGGAGGATCAGGTCATGAATTATCTGGTCCGGGACGGCAGTATGGCCAGAGTCACCGCATCTTCCCGCGCCGGAGGCAAAAAAGCGGTCATGCACTACAGGCTGCTGGATACCTGCAATGTGGAGATCGGCGCCCGGCATGATACCAAGGAAGCCTGGGGCGCACCCGTTCAGGTCAGCCTGCTGGACGTCAGTCTGCTCACAGGCCGTTTTCATCAGATCAGGGTGCAATTGTCCCATATGGGCTGCCCCATGCTGGGCGATCAGAAATACGGAAATGAAATGTCCGATCTGATCAGTAATTCCCTGCTGATCGGCAATACCGCTCTCTGCGCCTATCATCTGGATTTTGCACACCCGGAGAGCGGCAGAACAATGGAATATAATGTCAGCCCCGAAAACAAAGCTTTTACACTTTTTCGGAATTTTTTTCCTGAAACCGTTCATACTAATCCCAAACACTGACGCGGACTTCGCAGAAAACAGAGAAACGGTGGGATCGGTTATGACTGACAAAATCATACGCAACAAATATATAGCGCTGTCCCTGATCGTGGGGGCAGTCTATTTTTTTCTCAAGTATCTGTGTCCTCTTCTGGCCCCCATTCTTATAGCGGTGCTTTTTCTCACAATGTTTTATCCCATGCTGGACGACATCCAGAAAAAAACCCATATTAAAAAACAGTTTCTGGCCGTTATCTTTATTATTTTTTTCGGCATCCTGATCGCTGTCGCGGCCTGGATTCTGATCACCGTCATTATGCAGTTTTTCCCTGTTATTGCGGACAGTGTGGACGATTTTCAGGTACAGATCAATATCTTTATCCACGAGTGCTGCAGCGGTCTGGAAAACATATTCGGTGCAGACACGGTCTACATCGAAGAACTGGTCATCGAAAAAATCAATATTCTGGTAGATGATTTTCAGGGACAGGTACTGCCCGAGCTGCTAAACCACACCTGGGGGTATGCGCAAAGCCTGATTTCTATGATCGGATTTATCGGAATTACCGTCATTGCCACCGTACTGCTGGCAAAGGATTATGACGAAATTCTGGACAAAATGGCCGTGGAGGCGGGAAGCCGCATGGCGCTGGAAGTCGTGGTGAGAGTCATCCTGTACATCGCAACTTTTATCAAGGCGCAGCTCATCATTATGCTGGTTATCGGAGGGCTTGCCATGTCCGTGCTTGGGTTTTCCGGTGTGGAATACGGCGTCCTGTGGGGACTGCTGGCGGGCATTCTGGATGTGCTTCCCTTTATCGGCACGGGTATTGTCCTGATCCCCCTGGCCGTCTGGCAGCTGATTCAGGGGATGTATCTGAAAGCCGCCGCCTGCGTCATTCTCTACGTGGCCTGCGCGCTGATCCGGGAATTTATGGAGCCCAGGCTGATCGGCGCCAAGGTAGGCGTCTATCCTGTGGCCATCCTGGTTGCCGTCTATGCGGGTCTTCAGCTCTTCGGCCTTGGCGGCATTTTTCTGGGGCCCATAGGCCTGGTCATGATACAGCAGGTTTACGGAGCGTATAACCGCTGTATTGACGGACAGCATAAAAACAGCTATGATGAAGCGGAAGACAAAAGTTCATAAAAGCAGGGACAAAGAAAATGCAGAGGATAAAAATTTATGCCGGGCGGGCAGCTGCCGCCGTCTCATGGCTCTACATCATAGCAGCCGCGGGAATCATGCCGTTTTATTTTACAGAGGGATACGGATATATTGGTTCGGATAAAGCCGCCTTTTTCAGGAGCGTTGGTTTCCCACTGGCGTTTGCCGCGCTTGCCGCCGCATGTTTTTACTGTATTGTGACTTATATGGGAAATCGAAAGGCTTTCGGCGCTACGCTGAAAAGCCGCATTTCGGCTACGGATATCTGTATGCTGTGTTACCTGGTCAGCCTGATCATATCCTATCTGCTCAGCGAGTATCAGGAACATGCGCTGCTTGGCAGCGATACATGGCCCATGGGACTGCTGACCCATCTGGCGCTGATCGCCTCCTATTTTGCACTGTCCAGAAGTTTTCTGGGAGAAAAATGGCTGTACGCCCTGCTCCTTGGGGTAACCACGGTCGTATTTGCTCTGGGACTCTTAAACCGCTATGGCATATACCCGATACAGATGGACTACGCCGGACCGGCCTTTATCTCCACCATCGGCAATGTCAACTGGTACTGCGGCTATTGGTCGGTGCTTGTCTGCTTCAGCCTCCTTGCCTACTGGAATCGAACGCCGGGCAAAACCGCAAAAGAAATGCGGCTGACCGCGGGCTTCGCCCTGCTCTCTCTGATCGGACTTGCCGCAGGCATCACCCAGGGAAGCGACAGCGGCATTCTGGCTCTGGCAGCGGTTTATTTTGCGCTTTTCTGCTTTTCGGTGGACAATCCCGACAAAATGCAGCGTTTCACAGAACTGCTGTTTCTCTTTTGCCTGGCCTGCCTGGCATGTCTTACCGTCAATAAACTGTTTCCCGACGCCGTTACCTTTCTGTCAGTCCCCATGCAGCTGCTCACCAACACCATTTTTCCCTGTGTGGCCACTCCGGTAAGTCTGGCCATCTGCCTGATCGTCAGACAACAGAACTCCGACGGCACCTGCAATACTTCCGCCTGGGAAAAAATACGTACAATGGTCTCCGCAGCCGCGGCCGCGGGACTGGCGCTGTATCTTCTGACTGCCCTGCTGAATACAACGCTGCCCCAGGGTGTGAGCGGCCTGTACGGCAACAGCCTGTTTACCTTTTCCAGGGAGTGGGCCAGTTCCAGAGGCGGCACCTGGTCCGCAGGCATAAAGATCTGGGAAAGTCAGGATCTGTTACATAAAATATTCGGAACCGGCCCGGACTGTATGTCCGAATATCTGTACAGCGGCCGGAACACGGAACTGCTGACCGCTGTAAGAGAACAATTCGGAAATGACAGGCTTTTGAATGCCCACGGAGAATGGATCACTGTCCTGGCCAATCTCGGCGTCTTCGGCCTGCTCTCCTATGCATGTTTGATCATCAGCTTTCTGCGCCGCACTCTGAAAAAAGGCGCGGAAAATCCAATGCTGTATGTGCTGGGTTTCTGTGTGCTGTGCTACACCGTCAACAATATTTTCAGTTTCCAGACTATGGCCAACGTGACGCAGCTTTTCCTGCTGATGGGCGTAGGGGAAAGCCTGCTGCGGCGGGAGCAATCCTTGCGGCAGACCTGTCTTTCTGCTATGATAAATACATGACTATTACGAAGCAGCCACAACCGGCGCCATGCTGCGCGGGCTGCTTACGGAATCAAAAGAAAGGAGCATATTTATGGGGAAATATTATCTGGGGGTGGACATTGGCGCATCCAGCGGCCGCCATATTCTGGCACATCTGGAAAACGGACGGATGTATCTGGAGGAGATGCACCGTTTTCCAAACGGCATGAAAGAGAAAGACGGGGAAATGTGCTGGGATGTAAAACAGCTTTTCGCGGAAATTCTGACGGGAATGCGCAAATGCCGGGAGGCCGGCAAAATTCCGGAGAGCGTGGGCATAGATACCTGGGGTGTGGATTTCGTGCTGCTGGATGCTCAGGGACAGATGCTGGGCAATGCGGTAGGCTACCGGGATGGACGCACCGCCGGTATGGATGAAAAGGTATACGAGATCATATCCGAGGAGGCGCTCTATGGACGCACCGGAATACAAAAAGCTATTTACAATACCATATACCAGCTGCAGGCAGTCAAACACACGCACCCGGAATATCTGGCACAGGCAGCGGATCTACTGTTTCTGCCGGACTATTTTCATTACCTGCTCAGCGGCGTGAAAGCCAATGAATACACGGAAAGTTCCACCAGCGGCCTGCTCAGTCCGGTCACAAAAAACTGGGATCTGGAGCTGATCCGGATGCTGGGGTATCCCGCACATATCTTCCGTCCGGTCAGCAGACCCGGAACGGTGCTTGGCAATCTGACAGATGAAATCCGGGAGCAGGTGGGTTTTGACTGCAAAGTTGTGCTGCCCGCCTCACACGACACAGGCTCCGCCGTGCTCGCCGTACCCTCCGACCAACCGGACACGGTCTATATCAGTTCAGGCACATGGTCGCTGATGGGCGTGGAGCGAAAAGAAGCTGACTGCAGCGCGGAAAGCCGGGCGCACAACTTTACCAATGAGGGCGGTTATGATTTCCGTTTCCGCTATCTGAAAAATATCATGGGACTCTGGATGATACAGTCCGTCAAAAAAGAATGGGAAGAGACCCGGAATATCTCCCTTTCCTTTGGGGAAATCTGCGAGATGGCCTCCCGGGAAACTATTGCATCCCTGGTTGACTGCAATGACGACTGTTTCCTGGCGCCTGACAGTATGATCGAAGCCGTGCAGGATGCCTGCCGCAGATCCGGCCAGGAGGTTCCCCGCACCATCGGAGAAATTGCCTCCGTAGTATACAACAGCCTGGCAAAATGTTACGGAACTACCATAGAGGAAATCGAGCAGATGACCGGCAGATCCTACGGCGCCATCCATGTAGTGGGCGGCGGTTCCAACGCGGAGTATCTGAACAGACTGACCGCGGCATACACCGGCCGCACGGTTTATGCGGGTCCCTCGGAGGCAACAGCCATCGGCAATGTGACCGTACAGATGCTCTCTGCCGGCGAAATCAAGGATCTGACTGCAGCGAGAAAGTGTATCTTTGACTCTTTCGCGGTAAAAACGTACGAAAAATAAGCGCTTTGCAGCAGAATTGTTGCTCATCTTTTCCTCTCTTGCGAAATTTTTTCAGAAAACTTGACAGTATGCGGTGAAATGTGGGAAAATAATGGTACGGGCTGCAGAACGCAGACATCCACCGTATCACGTGGATGAAAGAAAGAGAGGAAACAATATGGCAAACAGATTTGTACTCAATGAGACATCCTACCACGGCGCAGGCGCCATCTCCGCCATCGCGGACGAGGCAAAGGGCAGAGGCTTTCAGAAAGCTTTCGTGTGCTCCGACCCGGATCTGGTGAAATTCGGCGTAACCAAAAAGGTACTGGATGTGCTGGATAACGCAGGGCTGCATTATGAACTGTATTCCAATATCAAGCCCAACCCTACCATAGAAAATGTACAGACAGGAGTGGCCTCTTTCAAGGCATCTGGAGCGGACTATATCATCGCTATCGGCGGCGGCTCCTCCATGGATACCGCAAAGGCTGTGGGTATCATTATCAACAATCCTGAATTTGCCGATGTCAAGAGTCTGGAGGGCGTGGCGGATACCAAAAATAAATGCGTTCCCATCATCGCCGTTCCCACAACAGCCGGCACCGCCGCGGAGGTTACCATCAATTATGTGATCACCGATGTGGAGAACAACCGCAAAATGGTATGTGTGGATCCCCACGATATTCCCGTTATAGCGGTGATCGATCCCGATATGATGTCCACTATGCCCAAGGGACTGACTGCCGCTACCGGCATGGATGCACTGACTCACGCCATCGAAGGTTATATCACGGCAGGCGCATGGGAACTGTCCGATATGTTCCATCTGAAAGCCATTGAGATCATTGCCAGATCCCTAAGAGGCGCAGTTGACAACACCCCCGAGGGACGCGAGGGCATGGCGCTCGGACAGTATGTGGCCGGTATGGGCTTCTCCAACGTAGGGCTCGGCATCGTGCACTCCATGGCGCATCCTCTGGGCGCTCTGTATGACACGCCCCACGGAATCGCCAACGCCATCATCCTGCCCACTGTTATGGAGTACAACGCCGAAGCAACCGGTGAAAAATACAAATATATCGCACAGGCTATGGGCGTAGAGGGAACCGAATCCATGTCCGTGGAACAGTACAGAAAAGCTGCCGTAGACGCAGTAAAGAAACTGTCCCAGGATGTGGGCATCCCTGACAACCTGAGAGATATCGTAAAGCGCGAGGATATTCCGTTCCTGGCACAGTCCGCCTATGACGACGCATGCCGCCCCGGAAATCCCAAAGAAACCAGCGTAGAAGATATTACCAGACTGTACGAATCACTGCTGTAAGAAACGCTATCCTGCGGCGGCGGGGAAAATCCTCTCCGCCGCAGATTTATTATGAAAGAACATACTGAAAACATTGTTTTTTTGTTTTCGCTGTGATATACTCGTGGCTTGAGATTTTTAATATGCAAATGCGAGGAAAACTATGTTGGCAGACAGAGTAAAAAGTCTTAATATATGGAAAAAGAAATTATTTCAGGTTGCCGCAGCCTTTTTCTTTTTAGTTGTGTCTTTTTTCCTCATTCAGATAATATTGCCTTGTAAGACATTCCAGTATAAAGACACTTTTTATTTTGAACAAGGAATCAGTGTGGAAAATGCAGTGATATACAAGGACATCAGCCTGAAACCGGGGGTATACCGGATCGAACTGGAATATGAGACAGATACTCAGATGCAGGCTC
>JAAVAG010000067.1 GCA_014804185.1 Lachnospiraceae bacterium | reverse complement strand
TCCTGCCAGCGCAAATGCGCTCCTTCCGTGGATACCAGAATCTTTTCATAGGGCCTGTCATATCCCGCATGCACGATCGCAGCCTCCACCTGGCCGTCCTCCCGGACGGTAAAACGATACTGATGATATTTTCCATCCCTGTACGCAAAATCCTCCCCGTTGTCCAGGTAATGATCGCAGCTGCCCTCCCCGGGATATACATCCAGAATCAGCACATTCAGCGGCTTTTCTCCCACGTAGGACTGAGGCTCCATCATAGGAATGACACTTCCCGCCCTGACATAGATGGGGCAGGTATCCAAAGGCGCTTCCCTCACAAACCATACCGGCCCTGTGATCCTCTCGCGGGTCCAGTAGTCATACCATACGCCCTCCGGCAGGTATATCATCCGCCTGCTCATACCCTGGCTGACCACAGGGGCCACCAGCATCCTGCTGCCGATCATAAACTCGTCGTTGCACGTCCTGGCTGTCTCATCCTTTTCAAAGTGGAACACCAGGGGCCTCATCACAGGCGCTCCCGTCCGCTCTTCCTCATAAAACAGGTCATAGAAATAAGGAATCCACTGATAGCGCAGTTTCACATACTTTCGATAAATATTCAGAACCTCATCTCCAAACAGCCATGGCTCCTGACGCCTGGTTCCCATGGCGGAGTGGTTGCGGAACAGAGGAGAAAAACAGCCCACCTGCACCCATCTGGCCATCAGTTCCGGCGTCGTATCGGCTCCGAATCCTCCCACGTCGGTTCCCACAAAAGGCATTCCGGACATTCCCAGATTGCACAGCTGCGGAATCGCCATCTGCAGATGCGCCCAGAGACTGTTGTTGTCTCCCGTCCAGGCGGTGCTGTATTTCTGCGTTCCAGCATAACATGCCCTGGTGATCACAAAGGGTCTGCGGCCATCCAGCTTTTTCATTCCCTGATAGGTGGCCCTGGCCATCAGGTGGCCATAGACATTATGCATCTCCGCATGGGTGCTCTCCCTCTCCTCATCCATAAACACCACGTCATCCGGCAGCGGACCGTTAAAGCTGGCGGGCTCGTTCATATCATTCCAGATTCCCCTGACACCCCGGTCCAGCAGAAACTGATGGTTTTCCCCCCACCATTTCCGCACGGCTGGATTCCCAAAATCCGGGAACGCCGCATCGCCCGGCCAGACCGCATTGATGTACACTTCGCCCTCAGGAGTTTTGGCAAAATAGCCCTCTCTGACTCCCTCCTCATAGATCTCATAGCCCTCCTGCTTTTTCACGCCGGGGTCATTGATCACCACCGGCTTAAAACCTCTCTCCGAGAGACTGCGCAGAAAGCTGTCCGGATCCTTGTGGTATCTCTCCTGATTCCAGGTGAACACCTTATAATCCTGCATATAATCTATGTCAAAATGAATCGCGTCGCAGGGAATATCCTTTTGCCGCAGTGCGGAAGCCACTTCTTCCACATCTTCCCGGGTCATATAGCCCCACCTGGACTGATGATAACCCAGCGTCCATTTCTGCGGAAGCGGACAGGTTCCCGTCAGGAAAGTATATCTCTCCAGCACCTCCGCCACGGAATTACCCGCTATGTAATAATAGTTCAGATCGCCTCCGTCCGCACCGAACCAGTAGTAGTCCTCGGACTCCTGCCCCATGTTGAAATAACTCTTGTACGTGTTATCCATAAAGATGCCATATACATGCCCGTCCGTCAGCGTGATAAAGAAAGGAATGGTCTTGTACAGCGCCTTGAAGCAGTCCACATGGGGAGACGGGTCGTCCGTATTCCACATTTCATAGTCATAATGCCGTTTATCCATAAATCCGGTCTTATCGCCCAGACCATAAAAGTGCTCGGAACCGGAAAGCTTCTTGACAACTTCAAACGCACACTTGTGGCGTCCCTCCAGCGGTGAAGAATGTCCCTCCTTTTCCAGAAGCCTGATAAACTCGTCGCTGACTCTCTGCGGAAGCCTGCGCTCTCCCCGATAATCCTCACAGACTGCGCTGCCGTCCCTATCAAAAAAGTCCACATAAAACCCATCGCTTATTCTGACAGACAGTTCCTCCGTATGGATCCACAGCCCATCTTCTTTTCGTTCCGCCCGCAGGGCAGTCTGCAGCGTCTTATTCCCCTCAATGGCCTTGGAGTTTCTCTTAACATGATCCCCGCTGCAAAAAACCTGTACAATGCCCGGTGTGACCACACTTACCCGCGCAGTGCCGTCCGCAAAATCCAGCGCCGCGTTCTGTCCGTCCAAAGCAAAATCCGTCAATTTGCCCAGTCTCATCCTCATCCTCCTAACAGTAACCCTTTTATTTTTCGAAAGTCTCCGTCCATGACGCGGTAGGTGGGCAGGATCCTGCCCGAAAAAGAATCATCGGACAACAGCTTAACATCCTCCTCCGGCGAGATATCTGTATGGATATAGAGAGAATCCATTCCCACAGCACCGGCCCCCGCAATATCCGCGGACAGATCGTTGCCGATCATAACGCTCTCCGCCGGGTTTAAATCAAACCGTTTCAACAGTCTTTCAAAAAAGACTGTTGACGGCTTTTTACACCCCTGCTCAGAAGAAATAAAAATCCCGTCGAAATAGGGTGTCAGTCCCAGCATTTCGATTTCCGGCCTGGTAAAGTCCGTCTGCGCGTTGGACAGCAGATAGACGCCCTTTCCCTGCCCGCGCAGCTTTTCCAGAAGTTCTTCCACTCCGTCGTAGATCCGCAGATACTCCCTGGACAGCGCGCGGAAAGTGATGGCCGTCATTTTCGCCTGCATGGCGTCACAGGAAACCTTTTTCTCATGATATAACATGGCAAATACCTTTGTCAAATCCGGTTCCGCATTTTCTCCGTCCTCCCCGCCGATCCGCTCCCGCTCCTGGCGCTCCAGCCGCCGGAAAGCGCGCCGCAGTTCCTCCGCCCCGTAGCGCGCTCCCATAGCCGAGTAGATCTCGCTGATTTTCTCCCACAGACAGGGCTTTTCCTCATCGGTACGGATGTCCGCCAGCGTTCCGTAGAAGTCAAAAATATAATTCCGGTACATTTTTATTTCCATCCTCCCTGCAGGCGGCGCTGCCCTGACCGGGAAACGGCCTCTGCTTTCCCTGCAAAACGATCACACGGCAGTCACCGCAGTGCGTCGTATACTCTCAGAATCTCTCCCACGCTCCAGGCCTGGGCAAAGCATCCCCTGGAAGACGTGGGGTTCTCACCGTCATAAATCTCCGGCAGCTGACCGATACAGCCCTCCCGCAGGGCAGCGCTCAGGCTCTCCAGCTGCCTGCGGACATGCTTCCTGGACTCATCGGAATATCCGTTTACTTTCAGATACGCCAGATAATAACCGCCCAGCGGAAACACCCAGACGGTTCCCTGATGATAGGCCATATCCCGCTCCAACTGCTCACCCCCATAGCAGGGATGAAATTCTTCATCCGCCGGATCCAGCGTACGCAAACCGTAAGGTGTGTACAGTTTTCTGTAAACCGTCTCCACCACCTGCCGTTCTCTCTCGGGCGAAAGCACGGAAAATGGCAGCGACACGGCCCAGATCTGGTTGCACCGGATCTGCTGATCCGCTTTTGTTCCCGACAATACATCTCTCAGACAGCCCGTCTCCTCATTCCAGAATTTTCTTTCAAAATTCGCTTTTACCCTGTCCGCCAACTCTCCGTAATCTTTCTCATCCCCCGGATACAGACGCTGAAATTCCTGCATTATGCGCAGTGCGTTGTACCAGTAGGCATTGATCTCCACAGGCTTCCCATGTCTGGGCGTGGGCAGGATTTCACCGACTCTCACATCCATCCACGTCACCTGATCGTATCCCTGTCCCGCCGTGATCAGACCGTCCTCCTCCATCCGGATTCCGTAATCCGTCCCGTTTTGATACCAGCCGATAATCTCCGCCATGGTCTGGTAGGCGCTGCGCACAAATACAGCGTCCTGTGTCCTTCTGTAATACTCATAGACCGCAATGATAAACAACAGCGCCGCATCCACCGTATTGTACCCCGGCGCTTCTTTCCCCTCCGGAAACAGATTCGGCATCAGCCCCTTCCTGCAGTATGACATAAAGGTGCGCAGTATACTCTCTGCTGTTTTGTACTGCCGGACTGCCAGGCAGCATCCCACCATGGCGATCATCGTGTCCCTGCCCCAGTCCTCAAAAAAGGGAAAACCCGCCAGAATCGTCTGCCCTGCGGTGGAGGCCCTGCAGGAGATAAACTGATGTGCCCCCACCGACAATGCCTGTGGGATCTCCTCGTCAAACCCGGCCTGCTCCCGCAGCCTGCCCCTGTGACTCTCCATATCTCCGATGATCTCTTCCATACCCGGAAGCATGGGAGACATGCCGTATACCATCCACAGCGTATTCCTCTCCCCCGCTTTCAGCGTCAGCGACACACTGTGGTTGACCGCGGTGCATCCCCGCTCGGTCCTCCCGTCGCATGCGTCATAGGCGTAGTACAGATCATCCCGAAACCGTGTCGATATCTCACGGATCCGCCCGTTTGTCTGAAAATACAGGCTCTTTCCGCCTGCGCTGATTTTCCCGCACGCATCCGCATTCCCACACGCATCTGTTTTCCCATATACGTTTTCTTTTCCGCATTCTATACTGAACTTCTGTTCCCGGGTCAGCAGACATCCCTTTGGCACAAACTGCAGATGGGGCAGCACTTCCAGCGTGACCTCTCTGCCGGAGCGGTTGTCTATCTCATAAGAGATCCCCACCGTATTTTCCCCCTGCATCAAAGCTATAGTCCTTACAACCTCCACGCCCTTTACCACATAAGTCCACTGCGGATAATCCTCATAGGTAAACTTTGTCTGATAGAGAAAGCCTTCCTCCCTTCCCGCATGCCCCAGAAAATCCTGGGTGGAAATATGTGTTTGCCCCCCGTCAACCGTTAAAATTTCCTCCAGCCTGTGGATCATATTGTAACGGTGGTTGGGCGAGTGCACGCATGCCATCAGCACGGCGTGATCGTTTCTGCCGCAGGAACCCGTCATGGTCAGGGAGGAAAAACCGCCCAGTCCGTTGGTCATCAGACAGCAGTTTTCCTCTCCCCGCTCAAACGTCTTCCAGTCCTGTTTTCCATAAATATATTTCATAATCTCTTACTCTCACCCCGTTTTTCACCCTGTCTATGACGCACCACGCGCCAGCATCATGCCGCTGCGCCCCTCGATCTCCACGCTTTCCGCTGCGCTTTTTCTGCAGTCTGTCCCGCTGCCGTCCGCCAGAATCGTCCAACCGCCCCCCTCTGCCTGCGGCAGTTCCAGCGTATAACTGTGGGGAGACGCATTGTATACGATCAGCAGTTCTTCCCATTCTTCCCGCCCATATGCGGTCTTATTGTCCACCCGGAAAGAGACTACGCCATCCCGATAAATCCGCTTTTGGGTGACGCGCTGCGCCGCGGCCGGAGATTTATCACACAATCCGGGCAGACTTTTTCTGAGCCGGATCAGTCCCTTATAATACTCCACCAGGTCGCCGAACCGCGCGGCCTGCTCCCATCTTAGCATATTGATCTCCGGTGCGGAGCAGTAGCTGTTGTCCTCCCCAAACTTTGTCCGCCCGAATTCCTCCCCCGCCTGCATGAACAGGCTGCCCTGACAGGTAAAATAGATAAAAGCCGCCAGCTTATTGGCCGCCATAACATCCTCGTAAGGTTCCGTGAAATCGACAGTTCCCCTGTGCATGGACAACACCAGCTTATCCCACAGGGAAAAATTGTCATGAGCCGAGACATAATTGATAATCTGCTCGCAGCTTTTGGGAACAAAGCATGCTCCCCCATCCTTCCACCCTGTCACGGCATGTAGAATCCGCTGCTCCAGGTCGCTTCCCCCGTTGACAAATCCCGGTTCTTTCTCCTGGAACACGCTTCCCTTTATGGCATCTCTGGTATCGTCGCTGAAGATACCGATCCCATTGTCCAGATAAGAGGCATTCTCTTTCAGCGCCGGTTTCATCCCCTCCTCCATGGGCGAACTGAATGCACTCCACGGCTCTCCATACATAAGTTTTTCCCCGACGCCGAATTCCTCATCCAGTTCCCGTCTGATCCGGTTCATCAGTTCCACTGTCAGCAGTCCCATCAGATCAAACCGAAATCCGTCTATGTGATATTCCCTGGCCCAATACAGAACGGAATCCGCAATATAGTTATCCGCCATGGCGCGCCCGGCGGCGATATCATTGCCGCAGTCGGAGCCGTTGGCCAGACTTCCGTCCTCCATATGACGGTAATAATAACCGGGCGCCATCCTCTGCAGCCAGGAATCCGTCCTGTAGGTATGATTGTATACGACATCCATAACAACCCGGATTCCCATGGCATGCAGCGCCTGTATCATCTCCTTGCACTCCCTGACCCGGACCGCCCCGTCCTGTGGGTCCGTGGCATAGGAGCCCTCCGGAACATTATAATTATACGGATCATACCCCCAGTTAAACTGCGAGCCGTCCCCGGCCTCATCCACGGAGCCATAGTCGAAAAAGGGCAGCAGATGCACATGTGTGATCCCCAGTTCTTTCAGGTGCCGGATACATACCGGCTCTGTGCCGTCCTCTCCCGCCACCGTAAACGCCTTGTATTTTCCGCGCAGCTTTTGCGGTATGCCGCTGTTTTCATCATAAGAAAAATCTTTTATATGCAGTTCATAGATGATCTGCTCCTGCCCCTTAGGCGGCGCACTGTCCAGCGAAAATCCCGGCGGATCCGTCAGCCTCAGATCCAGCACCATACTCTTCTCACCATTGCAGCTGCAGCTCACCGCATAAGGATCCGCCGTCCGCACTTCTTTTCCCCCTGACCGCACCAGATAATCATAGTACATTCCGTGCAGACTTTCCTGAAATTCCTGTTCCCATATTCCCCTCTGCCGGTTCTGCATCTCCCTCTTCAGGACAGGCTGTGCAGCCGCATCCCGATACAGACGAAGTTCTACGCTCTCCGCGAAAGGGCTCCACACCTTAAATACGGTTCTGCCCTCTGCGCATCTCACCCCGAGATCCTTTCCGTCATATCGGAACCTATCGTCAAATTCCCTGCTGTAATTAAAAAAATTATTGTCATTCAATGTTATTCACTCCCCGGCAACGGTTATTTCGGTTAGAAAAGTGCTGCCACAAAATATAGTCCATATTCTGCAGCAGCACTCTGTATATATCAATTTTCTGAGCATGTGTCCTGCCAAAAGCAGCTTTTCATGCCCCGGCGCAGGATTAACCCTTTACGGCTCCTGCCACGCCTTCTGCATAACACTTCTGCGTCAGCAGGAACAGAATGGCGATGGGAATCGATATCAGTACGCAGCCCGCATAGAACTGTGTATAGTAATATTCCACATACTCCTGCTCCAGCATGGTCCAAAGCCCGATGGCAATGGTATAATACGGCGTGTCATTTCCCATGATAACCTTGGCGAAAATATAATCCACCCAGGGTCCCATAAAGGCGGTGATCAGCGTATATGTGATAATGGGCTTTGACAGCGGAATCGTGATACGAATAAAAGTATCCCATTTTGTGGCGCCGTCGATATAGGCGGCCTCATCGATGGATTTGGAAATCGTGTCAAAAAACCCTTTCGCCATATAGAAGCCCAGCCCGGCGCCGCCGGAATAGACCAGCACCAGGGAAACCTGTTTCAGTACGCCGGTTTCCAGAAGGCCAAGTCCTTTCAGAATATAGTAAACGGCGATCATGGACATGAAGCCCGGGAACATTCCCAGAATCAGCGCGATATTCATAAAAGGCTTGCGCATCTTAAAGCGCAGGCGGCTCATAACATAGGAGACGCACAGCACGAAAAACGCGGAAAGTATTGTGCTGAAGATCGCAATAACCAGTGTGTTGAGGAACCATCTCGTAAAGTCGATGCTTGTGCCTCCCTGAATCTTGCTGTTGACACCCATAATCAACTCTTTATAGTTATCCAGCGTATACCCTCTCGGCCATATATAACTCTTGTAAGAGCCACCCTCCGCACGGAACGATGTCAGGATGACATAGAAGATCGGCAGCACCCAGATAACGCTGAGGACGGCCAGCAGGATATGACAGGCTGTATTGGTAATAAATCTCTTCGCTTTCATTATTGGAACGCCCCCTCGTCTTTATATGCGCCTGTACGGCGGTAGGTTGTCAGTGACAGTACGGCAAGAATGATAAATACCAGAATGCCGATCACGGCGCCCAGATTGTAGTCTTTCTGCGTAATGGTCAGCTTATACAGCCAGGTGACCAGCAGATCCGTCTTGCCCGCAAAATAGTACTCCAGAGAGTCAGGTCCGCCGCCCGACAGCAGATAGATCACATTGAAGTTATTGATATTACCCGTGAAAGACGTGATCAGGTTCGGCGTCATAACAAACAGCATATACGGCAGTGTGATCTTTCTGAAAATCGTGGGTGCGCCCGCACCGTCGATCTTGGCTGCCTCATACAGTTCCGCCGGGATATTCTGCAGAATACCCGTGGTAGAAAGCATGGTAAACGGCACGCCGATCCAGATATTGATACATATGATCGTGATCTTGGCATACAGAGAATCCGTGAAGAACGGAATGGACTCCGTCGCTCCTATCAGTCCGATCTCCCTCAGCAGGACATTTACCGGTCCGTTTGCGTTGAAAATCGTCTTCATGCTGAGCAGGGTGACAAACTGCGGCACCGCTACGGACAGCACAAACATAAATCTCCAGAACCCTTTGATCCTTGTTCCCTTGCGGTTGATCAGAAGCGCAAGCAGCAATCCGAGGATATAGCAGCTTACGGTAGCCGTCACTGCCCAGATCAGCGTCCAGCCCAGGACCGGCCAGAACGTCGCCGCCAGTGAACTGCTGGAACTGATGATGGATTTAAAGTTGTCAAGCCCTACCCAGGAAAACAGTTTTCCGGGCGGCTGATGGGTGTGGTCATAACTGGTAAACGCAATCAGAATCATAAATACCAAAGGTATAATGGTAAAGCAGATGATTCCGATAATCGGGAAAGTCAGCAGAAAAGCATGCAGGTTCTCTTCCTTTAGGGATCTGATATCATCCCGGAAAGACGGAATATTCTGTCCCTTTTCCAGACGTACCTGCGTGCAGTAGGCGCTCTTGGCGGACATGCATGCCACAAAGATCAGCCCCGCCGTCAGCACCAGAGTAATCACACCGTACAACAGGCAGAGCATGGAGTTATCTCCCAGCGAATACTCGTAAATTCCAAGTGTCTCATTGTATACCTGCCCCTGTTCCACCGTACCCAGTGTAATGAAATTGCCGATAGAACCGATGCCGAACAGGATCATATACACAAAATATGCGATCTCAAGTGCCAGAAAGATCAGTCCTCTGGCGATCTGTTTATTGACAATATTTCCGAGACCAAAGATAAAAAAGGAAAGTCTGGTGATCAGATTGCCTTTCTTAAATACCCTTGCGACACTCTCGTCCCTCGGCCTGATTCCTATTGGCTCGGCTTTCTTTTTAAAGATTCCCATGTGAAACCTCCCGTCATAACAAACGCTGTCACGCTCCGCGAGCCAGCTTATTGTAATCAAAACAGGGGCGCCTTTGAAGCGGCGCCCCTGTGCATGTTCAAAATCCGGCTGCTGAAATTACTCTGCCGTCATTGACGCAACAAAGGCATCCAATTTCTCCTGGACATTGTTCTTATTAATTTCACCGCTCCTGATCTCTGTAGCGATTGCTCCCGCGTAAGACCAGTATCTGGCAGCAAATACGGAGTTTACAGGCTGTGCCACACTGGCGTTGTTGGACTCGTCGATCAGAACCACAGCAAGAGGATCGGACTTTACTTTCTCACTGTCGCCCGCTGCAATGTTGGCAGGAATCTGTGCGGACAACTCATAGCGCAGAAGCTGGTTCTCCTCGTTGCCGATGAATGTTGCGAACGCAACGGCCGCAGCCATATTCTGGGACTGCGCGTTCACGCCGATGGCCTTGGAGCCGTAGAAACCGAGCAGCTGA
>JAAVAG010000066.1 GCA_014804185.1 Lachnospiraceae bacterium | reverse complement strand
GGTGGACGGGGTTTCCCTGGAGATCCGCAGGGGAGAGACGCTGGGACTGGTGGGTGAGAGCGGCTGCGGCAAGTCCACGCTTGGCAGGTGCATCCTGCGCCTCATCGAGCCTACAGGCGGAGGGGTGTTTTATAAGGATCAGAATCTGTTGGAACTGGACAGGGAGTCCATGCGCAGAATGCGGCGCAGTCTGCAGATCATTTTTCAGGACCCTTACGCCTCCCTGAATCCCAGAATGACGGTGATGGAAATTATCAAAGCGCCCCTGGACGTCTTCCGCATCGGAACAGAGAAAGAGCGCGTGCAGAAAGTCATGGAGATTGCCGGGGTTGTGGGCATCCGGGAAGAGCATATGCGCAGATATCCCCATGAGTTTTCGGGCGGCCAGAGACAGCGGATCGTTATCGCCCGGGCGCTGGTTCTGGATCCGGAGTTCATCGTGTGCGACGAGCCGGTCTCGGCGCTGGACGTCTCCATCCGGAGCCAGGTGCTGAATCTGATTCGGGACATCCAGAAAACGTATCACCTGTCCTATTTGTTTATCTCCCATGATCTGAGCGTGGTGAAGCATATCAGCGACAGGGTGGCGGTGATGTATCTGGGGAACATTGTGGAGATGGCGGACAAGGCGGAGTTGTTTTCCAACCCACGCCATCCTTACACCCAGGCGCTGATGTCCGCCATTCCGGTGCCGGATGTGGATGTGGTGAAAAATGAGATCTATCTGGAGGGCGATGTGCCGAGCCCTGTGGATCCGCCTGCGGGATGCCGCTTTCACACAAGGTGCCGATACGCCACGGCAGCCTGCCGGGAGAAGAGGCCGCACCTTACGGATATCGGGAACGGACATTATACCGCCTGCCTGCGGCAGGATGAGATCGCCCGGGGCCTGCGGTCAGGCGGGAAGTCAGAGGAAGGAGGATGTGCATGATGAAGACAATACTGCAGCCGCTTTATTTTAAAGAAATTAACGAGAGAGAACAGGGAGAACTGGCGGAGCAGCTCGACAGGCTGAAAACACTTTACGGGGACGAGGCGGAATTCCTCGAACCCGCCGCCGTGGGGGAGAAAATTCCGGAGGAGGCCCAGGCGGTGCTTTTTGCCCAGATGATAGGCGCCGTGTTCGGGTATGGAGAGCAGATTGCGGCCATAAAACTGCCGGTAATCCTGATGACATCGGAATTTGGAACGGTGGAAATGTGGGACTGGGAAATTGCGGCGTATCTGCGTGAGAACCTGTATATGGACAATGTGTTTACTCCCTACAGCATTCGGATGGCGAAAGTGATTCTGCGCGCCGTATCCGCAAAGCAGGACATGCGCCGGGGCGGAAGCTTCCTGATCTTTCAGGACAGCCCCGGGGAGGGGATGCAGGCCGAAATCTTCAAGCGGTTCTTCTGGTGGGAGAAAGAGTGTATCCAAAGAATTGAGGAGAGTTTTGGCGTGCGGGTAATCTTTAAAAGCTGGAAAGAGATCAACGAAAAGGCCAGGCTGACGGACGATGGGGCCGCCCGGAAACTGCTGAAAGAGCGCTCCGGTTTTCCGTGTACCGCGGGAGAGGAGGCGGTGCTGCGGGCGGTGAAGCTGTATATGGCAATCCGGGACAGCATCGCCTGTGAGGAAAACGTTCTGGGCGCAGGGAGCAACTGCCTGAACGAGTCTTTTCATTCCGATACTACGCCCTGTCTTGCATGGAACTGGCTCTTTGAATACGACCATATACTCTGGGCCTGCGAGGGGGATCTGGTCAGTCTTCTGAGCGAGACGGTGCTCTACGGCGCGCTGCGGGAACCGCTTATGATGACCAACCTCTATCCGTTCCTGATGGGAATGGCGGCGCTGAAACATGAAAAGATCGACAGTTTCCCGCAGCTTCCGGATTCCGACAACTATGCCCTGGGCGTGCACTGCGGTTACTTCGGATTTGCGCCGCAGAGTTTCTGCACGGAATGGACGCTGAGGCCCAAAGTACTGGAGATCGTGGGCGATGAAGCGGTGGCGGTGGACTGCCGGATGGCCTGCGGCCCGGTGGTTCTGGCGAAGATCCATGCGGATATGAAAAAGATCACCGTCATCGAGGCACAGATAGAAGAGTATGTGGGCTATCCCGGCTCGGACTGTCGAAACGGAGCGTTGATCCATTATAAAAACAACAGCGGTCACAGGGTGATGGAGAGCCTGTCCTCCCACCACGCCATTGTGATCCGGGGAGATGTGGCGCCGCTGATCGGGCAGATCGGACGGGTGTACGGGATGGAAGTGGAAATACTTTAACAAAGAGATAAGTACTTTCTCTTAGAGATAAGTACTTTCTCTTAGAGAAATATGTCTGAAAGAAAGGAGGCGGGGCAGTGAAAGTCGGGATTATAGGCTGCGGGGCAATCGCCAGGGGAAGACATATTCCGGCGTACCTGGAAAATCCCCATACACAGCTGGCGGCTCTGTACGACCCGGTGCCGGGGCGGGCAAAGCAGCTGGCGGAGGAATATAACGCCGCCGCATATGAGAATCTGGAGGAAATGCTCCGGCACCCGGGGCTGGAGGCGGTGAGCGTCTGCACTCCGGAGCAGTATCATCATGATATTGTGATCGCGGCGCTGCAAAACGGAAAACACGTACTGTGCGAAAAGCCCATGGCCATGAACGCCGCGCAGGCCGGGGAGATGGAACGTGCGGCGGCAGAGAGCGGCAGGCTTTTGATGATCTCGCATAATCAGCGGATCTATGAGCCGCACTGGAAAGCGAAAGAACTTCTGGAGGCCGGGACCATCGGGCGGTTGTTGTCTTTCCGCACATTTTTGTCACACAGCGGACCGGAGCAGGGATGCGGAAGCGAGAGTGAGAGAGCGGCGTATTTTGACCGGTTTGAGGGAAACGGCGGCGTCATGCTCTCCGTGGGATGCCACCGGATTGATCTCATCGACTGGCTGTTCGGGGAGAGGATCACCTCCGTTATGGCGTATCTGCAGACTCTGGACAAGCGCAAGTCGGACGGAGAGCTGATCCGGGACGAGGATACCGCCATGGTTCTGCTCCGGTGCGAAAGCGGCCTGTCGGGAATGCTCTATGCGGGGTGGTGTACCTACGGCTGCACGGACAGGGAGACCCATATTTTCGGGACAGAGGGCGTGATGAAGCTGTTCGAGGATCCCTGGTCCGTGACGGTGTACAAAAAAAGCGGCGAAAAAATATACTATGATCTGAGCGCATGGGCAGAGAAGGGATCGAAAGGCGCCACCGCCATCATAGACCGTTTTGTGGAATGCGTCAGAGACGGAAAAGAAGCCTTTGTGACGGCACGGGAGGGCGTCCGGTGCATGCGCGTTCTGGATGCCATAGCACAGTCCGGACGGACGGGCGCATGGGTGGATGTAAAATAAATGACAAATCATAAATCAGCAGAATGAAAATCAGGAGGTAGAAAGATGATCACACACAGACAGAGAGTACAGGCAGCGCTTGAGGGAAAGGTTCTGGACCGGCCGGCATACGCTATGTGGGGACCCCATTTTAATCTGGAGGACCGCAATGTAAAGGATTTTACACTGGCGACTATCCAGTATCAGGATAATTATGACTTTGACTTTATCAAGGTCATGCCCAACGGCATTTATTTTACCGAAGACTTCGGACAGGTGATCCGCCCGGCGGCGCATTATCTGGACGACACATGGATGAACACTCTGCAGTTTGCCATAAACGATCCCCATGACTGGGCCAGGATCAAGGTGCCGGATCTGAAAAAAGGCGCGCTGGCCAGAGAGATCGAGGTGGTAAAGCGCCTCTGTGACCATTATAAAGGAGAGGTGCCGGTGCTTCCCACCATTTTCAGCAACGTGGTATGGATGTGCGAGATGACGGCAGGACATTTTCATCAGGAAGTGATCGTATCCCAGTTTAAAAATTCCGAAAAATATGCCCGGATGGGTATGGAAGTGGTGGCGGAGACAAACGAGCGGCTGATGGAGGCGTTTGTGGAAGCGGGCGCGGACGGATTTTTCCTGGGCTATCAGATGGGCATGTATGAGAAGATGGGAAAAGAACTTTACGAGGAGTGCGCGGGAAAATATGATCTCCGGAATCTTGAAGCTGTCAGGGACAAGACGTGGTTTAATCTGGCTCATCTGTGTCATGGGGACAGAAATTCCGCCGACCAGTTCCTGAACTATCCCGTGCAGGCGTTCAACTGGGCGGATACGCATATAGAGCACAGAAGCATGAAAGAAATGCGGGAAGTGACGGACAAAGTTCTGATAGGCGGCCTGGATCACGATCTGAAATCCAGCGGCTATCTGTCCTGCACGGACGGAACCGTACCGCAGAGCGGCACCGATCTGTCGGGAACAGACAGAGAGCAGGTCAAGGCGACCATCCGCCGCAGACTGGAGGATGCCATGAAAGGGGCGGGGCCGAAATTTATCCTGTCGGGCGGCTGCGGATGGAACCATGACGCGCTGCACAGATTCCGTCTTGTCAGAGAGGTGATGGACGAGGTGGCGGAAGAGATCGCCGCTGGCAGAGATTTTTATGCGTAAGACAAAAGGACTGGAAAGAATGGACAGACATTTATACGAGAATTATCTGCATGTGCTGAGAGAGGAACTGGTTCCGGCGCTGGGATGCACGGAACCCATCTCGGTGGCCTATACCGCAGCCTATGCGCGGAGCGTTCTCGGGGCGATGCCGGAGCGGGTCAGGGTGGCCTGCAGCGGCAATATCGTGAAGAACGTCAAAGGGGTGACGGTGCCCAACTCAGGCGGAATGAAAGGCATCGAGGCAGCCGCTGCCATGGGACTTGTGGCAGGGGACTATACAAAGGAACTGGAGATTCTGGACGGTGTGACGGAGAAAGATATCCGCAGAGCGGAGGAACTGGTGCGGAGCGGAATCATCCGGTGCGAACTGGCCCGCCGGGTGGACAACCTGTATATCAGCGTTCTGGCCGGGCGCGGGGAGGAGAGCGCGGAGGTGATTGTCTCCGGAAAGCATACCCGTGTTGCCGGAATTTGGAAAAACGGCAGGCTCGTATGGGAAAACAGGGAGGAAGGCTGTGCGGAGGAAAAAGAGGGCGGCTGCGATAAATCACTGCTGAATCTGGAAGATATTTTCCGGTTCGCGGAGGAGGTGCGGGCGGAGGACATATCGGAGATTCTGGACAGGCAGATTTCCTGCAACCTTTCCATCGCGGAGGAGGGGCTGAAGACCCATTACGGTGTCAATGCGGGGAAAGTTATTCTCAGAAACTTCGGCAGCGATATCCGCCACAGGGCCGTAGCCTACGCCGCAGCGGGATCCGATGCCAGGATGAGCGGATGCTCCATGCCGGTGGTGATTAATTCCGGCAGCGGCAACCAGGGGATGACGGTCTCCCTGCCGGTGATTGAGTATGCCAGAGAGACCGGGGCGGAGAAAGAAAAGCTGTACCGGGCGCTGGCGCTGAGCAACCTGATCTCCATTTACCAGAAAAGTTTTATCGGCAGGCTGTCGGCGTACTGCGGGGCGGTTTCCGCAGCAGCCGGGGCGGTCAGCGGGATCGCATGGCTGGACGGCGCTGGCGCGGATGTGATCGCCAGGACCATTACCAACACCATCTGCACGGCAGGCGGTATGGTGTGCGACGGCGCAAAGCCCTCCTGCGCTTCCAAGATCGCCGCAGCGCTGGAGGTGGCAATGCTGGGATATGAGATGGCAAAGGAGGGTTTTGCTTTCCAGGCAGGGGAAGGACTGGTCATGGGCAGCGCGGACGACACCATAAAGAGCGTGGGTCAGATGGCAAGAGAGGGCATGGCCTCCACGGATGAGGAGATTCTGGAGATTATGATGGGCAGTCGGACATAAAGACTGCAGGATACAGAAAGGCACGGTGAACAGAATGCCGGAATATATATTGAGCGCGGATATCGGCACGCAGGGCTGCAAAGCGGCGCTGTTTGACGAGAGCCTTGAGAGAAAGACCGTTTCATTTGCTCCGCTGGAGGTGTGCAGCCCCAGTGCCGGAGTCGCATGGCAGGAGCCCGAAAAAATATATGAGGGATTCCTGGCGGCAGTGAGGCAGCTTCTGGCAGCTTCCCATATAAAACCGGATGAGATCGCGGTGGTGGGGATAGACGGACAGATGGCCGGCATCATGGGGGTGGATGCGGCGGGAGAGGCCGTGACTGTGTACGACTCATGGCTGGATACCAGATGCAGCCGCTATGTGGAACTGATGCGGGATCGGTGCGGGCAAAAAGTGACGCAGATCACAGGAGGTCCCGTCTCCTTTACTCACGGCCCAAAGATCCTGTGGCTGAAGCAGGAGCGGCCGCAGCTTTATCAAAAGGTCTGTAAGTTTGTGACGGTGGGAGCCTATATCACCGGCAGGATTACGGGACTGCGCGGAGAGGAATTCTATTTTGACCACACGGGTATGCAGTACTCGGGATTCGGCGACAATGTGCGGAGGGAGTGGTCAGAAGAACTTCTGGATACTTTCGGCGTGGAGCGGGATAAAATGGCGCGGATCCTGTCCCCCTTTGAGGTGGTGGGACGGATTACACCGGCGTTTGCCGCGGCCTCCGGACTCGTGCAGGGAACGCCGGTGATCGCCGGGTGCGGGGATACGGCGGCCTCCATATATGGCGCAGGTGTGCTGGAGACGGGGACGCTGCTGGACTGT
>JAAVAG010000065.1 GCA_014804185.1 Lachnospiraceae bacterium | reverse complement strand
TATGTTATATTTGACAGATATTATACAATTGATCATAAGTTCAACCTTTTTTCTTGCAGTTGGATTAACTGTATTTAGTTTATATGTAAAAAAAGCAAGAAGAAAAGGTAACTTATTGTTTTACTAAAAACAGGCAGAGGAGGTGAGAAGATGACATATCATAAGCCTGAGGTAGAAGTGTATGTACGCGAGAGCAATACATGTGAAACAAAAGATTGTACTTGTGCTTGCTAGTGTGAAGCCTTAAAATAGTGAATTCAAACAGTTGGCACAAAAATTCTATTTTCTTGTAATGTTAGCAATAAAAAACGAAATCAAGAAGATAGATCAATACTATGTTATAATGGAGGAAAAATTATTTAAACTATTAGAAGAAAAGAAATTGATGCAAAAATTTTATATTTTTTTGGAGAGCGTGAAAATTTAAAACAAATCTGTCGTTTGAGACGTTTGTATTATTAATTATGTTGGGAGGAAAAATCTATGAAGAAAGAAATAAGAGTTTCTAAAATTCTGATCTGTTCTATCACCGTGGCAGCGTTTGTCATGATCAATGGTCTTTTCCATATGATGAACATGCGTGAGGACGGGGATCGGAATACGAGATACCAGCAGTATATCGTGTCCAGCATCGCCGGGAATGTCAGCAGTATCGAATACATTGACACTGCTGATGTCAGTATTCTTGAGGACGGGGAGAATTGTCAGGTTGAAATTTCTGTGAAGATGCAGGATGGGCAAACATTGCTGGCGGAGGATGAGAATGCCATAAAAGAAATGGCGGAAACCGTTCTGGCCGATCAGTATAGCGGCGATATCATAATAACGTTTATATCTGCGGGCTGATAAGGCAGTTTTGTCAAGACCAATAGGTGTTACCTTTCTATGCAGGATTTACACATTACGACATTATTTCCAAATTGTGGGAAGTGCTATGTTCAAAAAGAGATTAGCTGCCGCATTATTGGTATGCGCGCTGTGTCTTTTAAGTGGGACTGGCTGCCAGAACATGAAACAGGAAAAGGAATTGCTGGTACAGGCACAGGCGCTGATTGAGGAAAGGAAATATCCGCAGGCGATCGGACTTTTGTCCGAGATAGAGGACAATGAAGATGCGGCAAAGCTGTTGGAACAGCTTTATTATGTGGTATCAGGAGATTATATAGAGAATCTGCAGGTAGGGGCGGCTGCGATAGACAGAGAGGGGCATGTGTGCTTTATGGCTCATCCAGTTTATTTTGAAAATCTTTATGCAGACCAGGAGGAAACCCTGAAAACAATAGAAGAATGGGAGAATATCCGAAGACTGTCCGGTGAGTGGGGGTTAGACGCATTGGATAAAGACGGCGGCTTTTATACGGTCAGAGGGGTTTCCATATACGACGATTATACGGAGAGAAATCGCCAGATAGCTGAAATCGAACCATTGCAGATGCTTTGTTCTTACAACTATGATTTCGCCGCGCTGCGAATGGACGGAACAATCTGTGCATATGCTAAATACTCAAATTATCTGGAGTTGGATCCCGTAAAACAACAGATGGCTCAGTGGACGGACATAGTAGCTATTGATGGACTTGGAGTAGTAGGGTGTATCGCGGGTCTCAAATCAGACGGAACGGTGGTGGTATCTAACCATGGTGTGGAAGAAAATGGAACGATTTATAGAGACGCCTTAGAATGGTCTGATATCATCGCCATATCCAAGGGGTTTGAGAGCCTGCTGGGATTGAAGAGGGATGGAACCGTTGTGGCAGCTGGAAACCTTAGATCGGGACAGGAGAACATAGCGGAGTGGACGGATATCGTGGCGATTTCGGCGGGGCAAGATATTCATGTGGGGTTGAAAAGAGACGGATCTATTGTTATAGCGGGAGATTTTGGAGGGAGACTGGAACTTCCGGATATGACAAGTATGAAAGATCTGTATGTACCTGATGTGTCAGCAGATAATATGGATGAACCTGTTGCTGCAAAGCCTTGAATTGGCTTTGCAGCGTTTTTTTTCGGTATGTCATGGCGCTTGTAAGTATGGATTGAAAAATGTACGTTTTTCGGATATACTTGTAGACGGTGGCATCAGACAACAGGAGGAACAGACAATGGCGATTAAATTATTAGTGGATTCGGCGTCCGATATCAGTCTGGAGGAGGCAAATGCAATGGGAATCGATATGATCCCCATGACCATCTCCTTTGATGAGGAGGAATATCGGGACGGGGTGGATCTCACCAGAAAGGAATTTTTTGAAAAGCTGATAGAGAGCAGGGAACTGCCCAAGACGAGTCAGATCAATATGTTTCAGTTTGAGGAGTGCATGCGGGAACTTACGGCAGACGGGAGCGAGGTGGTAGCGGTCACGTTGTCATCAAAACTTTCCGGTACATATGCCAACGCCGTACAGGCGGCAGAGGCATTTGGCGGAAAGGTTCATGTGCTGGACAGCCTGAACGCCAGCGCAGGGGAGCGTATTCTGGTGCAGCAGGCGCTGCGCCTGATTGAAAAGGGTCTGTCCGCACAGGAAGTTGTGCGACAACTGGAGGAAGAGCGCGGCAGGATCAGGTTTATCGCTCTGTTGGATACGCTGGAGTATCTGCAGAAAGGCGGACGTGTGTCGGCGATCACGGCAATGACCGGTACGGCGCTTCATATCAAACCCGTAATTTCCGTGACAGATGGGGAAGTGAAGTCCATCGGCAAGGCGATAGGCTCCAAGAAAGGGAATAATCTGCTGATGCAGACCATCGGCAAATGCGGCGGTATTGATTTTGACATGCCCTATGAGGCGGTTTTTTCCGGGCTGGAGGACAGCCTGCTGCAGAAATATCTGCAGGACAGCGCAGTGCTGTGGCAGGATGAAGTGGAACATGTGCCGTCCTGCTGTATCGGCAGCACAATCGGAACCCATATCGGGCCCGGCGCGATCGGAGTCGCCTTTTTTGCAAAAGATGCATGACGCTGATATAAGAAAACGGGGAAGACAAAAAGCAGGAGAGAGTTCTTATTTTAAAAGGGGAACTCTCTCCTGATGTGTAAAAGAAAAATATAAAAGGGGGCAAACTAAAAATACAAAAGCCGATCAGCCAAGTTTCGTGCCGCAGGTAGTGCAGAACATCGCACCCTCTTCATAGGGGGCGCCGCACTGCGGACATTTGCGAGGCTGCGGATTGACAGGAGGCGTCTGCTGCTGAAACAGAGGTTCCAGTTTCTCGCCGCACTTATTACAGAAAGCGCTGTCCAATACCAGAATATTTCCACATTTCTCACACTTACGCAGTCCCTGAATCGCCAGTTTGCGTTTTTCCTGAAAAAGCCTGTCTCTGTCGATGGCTGCAACTGCTTTTGCGCACTCCTCATAAGGTGAACCTGCAAGAGACTCCACAGGATTGGCGGACAGGAACATATGACCTACCTGCATGACAAAGCCCGCTCTGCGCTGATCCAGTTCGGCAATCAGTCTGTCGCATTCGGCGACTTCCGTAGATACTGAGGGTACAGCTTCTTTTTTATCAAAAAATGCCATTTTATACCTCCTGCCCGGGCAGAAACTGCGTGCCTGCCCAACTTCTCATTAGAATATATGATACTTCCGAAACAATCTGAATTAAGAAAATTGTAATCTTATTCAGGCAGTTTGTCAAGTGGAACGTTGCTGTGCAAAAATTGACTTATCGTATATGTTCCTGCGGATTTTCGTCCTCAAAATCAAATATGCACCGTTCGTATGCGTTAATGATGTGGGTATCCTGATATTTGTCGTATCTCTTATGTTTTCGCCCATAAGTCATATGCACATGTCCGTGCAGAAAATATTTCGGGCGGTATTTTTCGATCAACTCCCGGAAAACCTGAAATCCCTGATGAGGAAGATCGCGGCCGTCGTTGAGCTGGTAGGCGGGGGCGTGTGTTACCAGGATGTCAAAACCACCCTTGCGAAACAGTTTGAACCGCAGTCTTGCAACGCGCTGTCTCATCTGTTTTTCCGTATATTGATGTTTTCCCGAACTGTAACGCATGGAACCGCCCAGGCCGAGGATGCGAACTCCCTCATGGACATAAATCTGATCCTCAATACAGATGCAGCCATCCGGGTGAATCCTCTCGTATTTATCATCGTGGTTTCCGTGCACATACAAAAGCGGTACAGTAGAGAATGTCACCAAAAAAGAAAGGTAGCGGGGATCCAGATCACCACAGGAGATGATCAGATCAATTCCATCCAGTTTGCTTTTGTCAAAGAAATCCCAGAGGGATTTGGACTCTTCGTCCGCCAAAACCAGTATCCTCATAGAACGGTAAACCTTTCTTCTCGGGTGATGGGATCAGTTTCTCACACCCTGCTGTTTGATTACGGGCTCGGCCTGTTCCCGCAGTTCTTCCTTTTTGGGGATTGAGCCGATAACATTTTCAGCCAGCCAGTCCATGGTCATGACTTCCTCCGGCGGCAGGCTGCGGTTCGGATCATCCTGCACCACGCCCGTCTGGGAATACAGAATACCCGAGAAAGGATTGAAAGCGTCGGAACTGATAGTGGTTTTTAACAGTTCGATCAGCCGCTTCGTACCGATAGGAAGATTCTGTGAGCATACCACGTCGATCACGCCCGACGACATGCCCCACCAGTAGTTGATTGCCTTTATGGTGGAGGAATCGTCGTCATATTTCCAAGTGCCGTCCATAATGGTTCGAATCAATTGTTCATAAAATTTTCCCCAGTGACACAGGGGCATGGCGAGGTTCCTGGGATGTCCGTCCTCCATATGATAGATGCCGAAAAAGCGTGAAGCTTCCTCGGGGATCACCATATCTCTTCCGGAAATACAGGAAGAACCGGTCTGCCGGATTTTTTCTTCAATATCCACCTCTTTCATGGTGGACCACTCCAGATGTACCACCGCCCGTGGATTGATCATTTTTGCGCCCAGAGCAAAGGCATTGATATTGGCAATACACCCATAGATGGGATAGTCCGCAATATAGGTGAGATGGTTATTTTCAGCCATGGCGCCGGCGATGGCGCCCATCAGGAACTTGGCTTCATGCATCCGCGAATAGTAGGTGCGGATATAGCGGTGGGAAGTATTCAGGGAGCAGTTGAGGATATGTACTTCCGGGTGGGCGATAGCCGCTTTTACGCTGGCCTGCACGAAAGAGGGCGTAGTGGTGAAAATCAGGTTGCAGCCCGATTTTATGGCGTCCTCTATCAGGGAAGCCGCATTTTCCTGTGTACCGTTTTCGTAGCGGATGGTGCTTACCTCGTCCGGGAAAGTCTGTTCCAGGTACAGTCTGCCCAGTTCATGGGCATAGGTCCACGCAGAGGTTCCAGCGGTCTTTTCATAGATGAAAGCAGGCCGGAGTTTCGGTGAGCTGAGCGGCAGCAAAATACTCAGCAGCGGCTTTTTCTCGCTGTTGGGTTTCATCTTCAGGTCGATCTCCTGATCTTCCTGCAGCAGTTCAAATTCCTCCCAGGTCTTTTTGATCAGAGCCTTTAATTCATTTGTGGTTTTTTCCTCCAGAGAGCTGTAATCATACAGCGAGATAAACGCCAGAAAAGCGTCTCCCGGCGTAATTTTCAGCTTGGCGCCGCCCTCCGCTTTATATTCTGACTCAAACTGTGTATAGGTATAACTGAATTTCAGGAGTTCATCCTCCGACCAGGTCTCTCCAGGCGCTTTTCCCACGGCCTCCTGAAGCTTTGCAAAACTTCCCTCCTGAGAGAACCAGATATAGTTGATCGGCGCGGCCTGGTAAAAATTCATAAATTCATAATAGATTTTATTTTCCTTATCCTCTGTGGGTTTCGGAACAATGCGGGTGACATGGCCGGGAATGGAGACGGCGCCAAAATATTTCATGACGCTGACCCGTTTGTTGCCCTCCTCCACATAGAATTTGTTCATGTATTCATAGGCTTTGATGGGATCGCGTATGCCCTCCTCCACATGGCTGGTGCTCAGGTTGGACCACTTGGAGGCAAATTCCGAATTATCCCACAGGATCGGCATGAAGTTTCCGGCAAAAGAATTGCTTCTGGAAGCGGTTCTGGTACCCACGATCTGCTGTGTGGGAATCTGCACCAGACCCAGAGGAACTTCGGTATAAGACCCCTTTTCCGGCAGTATATCGTCCAGAACCAGCAGGGTCGGTTTTTCACCGCGGAGCATCCGCGACTGGTAATCTTTTTTTCCTAACTTAAATGCTTTGCTGTAATCTTCTTTACTCATATCAGTGTCTATACCTTTCTGTGCTCCGCGCAGCGGCGCGGCCACTCATCAGTTTGCGCGTTTTTTCAATAACATTATAGGGAACAATTGCCGGAAATGCAAGGAAAACAGTGGTAAGACAGACGGATTGGATGGACAAAATATTCCACAAAATTTATAATGGGGAGGGTTGTGATGTAAAAGCACACGCGGGAGGGAATATCTTATGCATTACAAAGAGGCGAAGCATCTTCTGTCGGCTCAAAACGGTATGAATCTGTACCGGGGCTGCACGCACGGCTGTATCTACTGCGACAGCCGGAGCGACTGTTATCAGATGCAGCATGATTTTGAGGATGTTGAGGTCAAGTCAAACGCGATCCTCCTGCTGGAGCAGGAACTGCGGCGCAAAAGACGGCGGTGCATGATCGGGACGGGGGCCATGTCGGATCCTTATCTTCATGCGGAAAGTAAGCTGCAGCATATGCGCAAATGTCTGGAACTGATCGATCGATACGGTTTTGGTGCGGCGGTGCAGACCAAGTCGGATATGATTCTGCGGGATCTGGAATTATATCAGAGCATCCATGCAAAGACCAAGGCGGTGGTGCAGGTGACGCTGACCACATGGGATGAAAAGCTGTGCCGTATATTGGAGCCGCATGTGTGTACAACCCAGAGACGGGCGGAAGTGCTGAATATCTTTCGGGACTGTCATATTCCCACGGTGGTGTGGCTGACGCCGATTCTTCCCTTTATCAATGACACGGAGGAAAATCTGAGGGAGATTCTGAACGTCTGTGTCCGTGCGAATGTGAAAGGAATCCTGACATTCGGGTTCGGTGTGACGCTGAGAGCCGGGGACAGGGAATACTTTTACCGCAAGCTGGACGAACATTTTCCCGGAATGAAAGAGAGATATATCCACACCTATGGAAATGCCTATGAGGTGCCAAGCCCCCAAAATCCCAGGCTGACGGAAATTTTCCGGGAGGAATGCGTCAAACATGGAATCATGTACCGGCCGGAACAGATTTTTGCCTACCTGCATGAATTTGAGGATAAAGGCTGCGGGGAGCAGATGCGATTTTTCTGATGGTTATGCGGTTGAGTGAAGATCCCCCGTCGCTTGCGGCGGGGGATTAAATTTTGCAGAGTTGTTATTTCTGACCACGCAGCTGGGCGGGGGTCATGCCGTATTCTTTTTTGAACAGCCTGCCAAAGAGTTCGGCGCTTTCGAAGCCGACTTCCTGCGCGATGGCATCCGCTTCCAGATCCGTTTCTTTCAGCAGTCTCCGGGCCTTTTTCAGACGGGCCTTTTTTAGCGCCTCCTGAAAAGTCATGCCGGATTTGTCACGGATGTATCTGGCCAGTTCGGACTTGGAGAGGCCGAACTGCTCCGCCAGACTCTCGGGTGTGGCGTCTTTATAATGGTTCTGAATATAGTTCATAATATCCACGATCTGTTCTTCGCGCCCCTCTGTTACGCGTTCGCTTTTGGCCAGTTTATTGGCTGCGCGGACCAGTGCGGCGATGGAACTCTTGATGATATCTTCGTCGATTCCCACACCCCAGAACATCTTGCCGTCTTTGATAATGCCCACATAGGAGGCCGCCCTGGAGGAGGAACCTTTGGAGATAGCGTGCTCCTCATAGACGGAGAGTTCGTAGCTGATACCGAAATATACTTTGACGGCATTGCTCACCGCGTCCAGCCGGCCGTTTCCGCCTGCGGTGACGATGCGCGTCTTTTCGCCCTGCCTGATGGTCACCTCGGCCTGTATACCGTCAATCTGTTTAAAGTGGCACTCCGGAATATCGAAGACGTCCGTCTGCCGGATATAATTTTCCTCAAAAATCTTATAAATATCATCCGGGGACAGTTCCTGATGCCGCCTGTCGGATACACCCTTGATCAGATACCCCACTTCTTCCCGCATTTTGTCAGGGAGAGTAAAGCCGAAGTTCTGTTTCAGGATAAAGGCTATGCCGCCCTTGCCGGACTGGCTGTTGATGCGGATGACATCGGACTCATACTCTCTGCCGATATCCTGCGGGTCGATGGGAAGGTAGGGGACATCCCAGCGCTCGCCGCTTTTGCCCTCGTCTCTCCATGCCATACCCTTGGAGATGGCGTCCTGATGGGAACCGGAAAAAGCGGTAAACACCAGATCCCCCGCATAGGGTGCACGCTCAAATACGCGCATGCCCGTCAGGTGCTCGTAAGTTTCGCGGATTTTGGCAATGTGGGAGAAGTCCAGCCCGGGATCCACGCCGTGGCATACCATGTTCAGGGCCAGCGTCACAAGATCCACATTTCCGGTTCGTTCGCCGTTGCCAAACAGCGTGCCCTCGATGCGGTCCGCTCCCGCCATAACGCCGAATTCCGCGTCGCTGATACCGCAGCCCCGGTCATTGTGGGGGTGGACGCTTAAGGTGACGGCCTCCCTGTATTTGAGATTTTTATGGATATATTCCACCTGGCAGGCGAACACATGGGGCATTGCCACCTGAACCGTGGTGGGGATATTGATGATGACTTTATTTTCTTTCTGCGGTTTCCACACATCCAGCACCGCGTTGCATACCTCCAGCGCGTAGTCCGGCTCGGTGCCCGGGAAGCTTTCCGGGCTGTATTCAAAAGTAAAATTGCCGTCGGTTTCATCCGCCAGTTTTTTCAGCAGTTCGGCGCCGTCCACCGCCAGTTGTTTGATTTCCTCTCTGGATTTGCGGAAGACCTGTTCTCTCTGTGCCACGGATGTGGAATTGTAGAGGTGGATGATGGCGTGAGGGGCTCCTTTTACGGACTCAAAGGTTTTTCGGATGATATGTTCTCTGGCCTGCGTGAGCACCTGAATGGTCACATCCTGCGGGATCATATTGCGTTCGATAAGGGCGCGGACAAAATTATACTCCGTCTCGGAGGCCGCGGGAAATCCCACTTCGATCTCTTTGAATCCGATCTCCACAAGCATACGGAAAAACTGCAGCTTTTCTTCCAGGCTCATGGGCTCGATCAGCGCCTGATTGCCGTCCCGCAGATCCACGGAACACCAGATCGGCGCTTTTTCCACGGTCTCTTTCTTTACCCAGTCATATGTGACTGTGGGAGGCATAAAATAGGGCTTTACATATTTGGCTTTGATGTTCATATTTTTTCCTTTCTGCACTTTGCAATCCGAGGTCTCCTGTGTCCCGTAAAAGGCGATAAAAAAATCCCTACAAAAATGTATATTCTGCACATTTTCATAGAGACGCAAAAACTTTCGCGCGGTACCACTCTATTTCGCGATGCACTGCATCGCGCCCTCTACGGCACTGACATGCCTCTTCCCTTTTACGGCGGATATTCCGTCTGTGCCTACACAGCCTGACGCTTTCAGCCAGCAGCTCCAAGGCCAGTTCGCGGTTTGCGCTGGACTGCCTTGCACCACCCGGCAGTTCTCTGATGTCCGGTCAACCGTTACTCTTCCTCTTCATCGCTTTTGCAAGTTATTTTGTAAATCATAACATAATTTGAGAGAGGACACAAGAGGAAAAATCAGAGAATTTGACGCCGAAAGAGCGAAAAGCGGCCATGAAAGCCGGGAGCGCCGCTCTGTAAACTCAAGAGAAAGTTGATTGTATTTATGCGGGCCGTAGGGTATGATGAAACGAGAAAGCGGACAAGATATTGCGCAGGTTGTGGAAAGGCAGGGTCATTATTATGGCGGAGGAAAAGAAAAACAGGGAGAGGGCGGAAAAGCCTAAATACAATATGTGGCAGAACTGCGTGTATATGATCGCGCTGTCCTGGCGGCAGAAGGAGAAGAAAGTTCCGGTGCTGTGCCTGGTGCAGGCTGCACTGGCGGTGGGAATCAGCCTGGTGAATTTGTATATTTCCCCGTCGGTCTTGGGAATGATCGAGAGGAAGGCTCCTCTGGCGGATCTCATCGGCATGATTCTTTTGTTTGCCGGCGGACTGATGCTGCTGTCCGCAGTGGCCGCGTATGTGGATGAGAACGTTCTGTACGGCAGGATTACGGTGCGCGGCGCCATTATTGAGGCGCTGAATAAGAAAATGGCAACCACATCCTACCCGAATCTGGGGGATGAAAAATTTGAAAAACTAAGCGCCAAGGCGAACACGGCTGTCAGCAGCAATGGGGAGGCTACGGAAGCAGTCTGGGGGACGCTGACCGCGCTTTTGAAAAATGTGATGGGATTTATCGTCTATCTGCTGCTTCTGTCTGCGCTGGAGACGTGGATGCTTCTGGTTATAACGGGAACCTCCCTGGTCGGATTTTTTGTCAGTACATGGGTAAACGGTTACGGCTATCCTCACCGGGAGGAGGTTGCCGAGCACGAGGAACACATGTGGTATATTTCCGAACGCGCCAGAGACAG
>JAAVAG010000064.1 GCA_014804185.1 Lachnospiraceae bacterium | reverse complement strand
TTCCCAGCAGATAATTCTGCCTGCTGCTGTCAAGTTCTGACAAAACATCATCCAGAAGCAAAACCGGCATATCCTTTGTCACTTTCTTTACCAGCTCTATCTCAGAAAGTTTCAGAGAAAGCGCCGCAGTTCTCTGCTGTCCCTGAGAACCATATTTTCTGAGATCTATATCTCCGATCAGAAAGGAAAAATCATCCCTGTGAGGTCCCACCGTTGTCATTTTTGACTTGATATCTCTCTCCTGGCTGCTTTTCAGTTTATCTTCAAAAGCTTCTATGGAAACATCAGGTTCATACTGAATCCTGATATCCTCTTTTCCTCCGGACAGCTTTTTATGTACGCCGCTTATAATATCATTCAATTGATTCACAAAATTACGGCGGCGCTCTATCACTTTACTTCCAAAGGAAACAAGCTGAGAATCCCATATGCTCAAAGTATCCCTGAGACCGGGATTAAAAAACATGTCCTTTAACAGAACATTTCTCTGGTTTACTATTTTATTGTAATGATTGAGATTATAGAGATAAAAATTATCGAGTTGACAAAGCTCCATGTCCACAAACCTTCTTCTCTCCGTCGGACCATTCTTTATAATACTCAGATCCTCCGGAGAAAAGAAAACCACATTGCATAATCCCAGCAATTCCGATGCCTTTTTAATCTTCTGTCCGTCTATGGCAATTCCTTTTGATTTGTTCTTTCGCAGATGCATATCCACTCTGGTTTCTGTGCCGTCTTTTTCCAGATATGTTCTGATGTGTGCCTCTTCGCTGCCAAATTTGATAATTTCCCTGTCTTTGCTTCCCTTATGTGATTTGGTAGTGGCAGACAGATAAATAGCCTCCAGTATATTTGTCTTTCCCTGGGCATTGTCCCCAAACAGAATATTTGTGCCTTTATCAAACTGCAGCGCCAAAAAATCATAATTTCTGTATTCAGCCAGTTCTATTGATTTGATAACCATGAATTATCCTTCTATCCTGAATTGACTTCCGTTAAACTGAATCACATCTCCGCTTACCAGTTTTTTTCCGCGCTGTATTTCTACCTTACCGTTTACTTTTACCTTACCGCCCTGTATGACAATTTTGGCCTCTACGCCGGATTCCACCGCGCCGGAAAGCTTGAGAGCCTGTCCAAGCTTAATATTTTCATCTCTGATCTGTATAATTTCCACCTTTTCTCCTGTCCGCGCGATGTAGCCGCATTCCATACTAACTTACAGTTGCAAAAATCACACGTTAATTTCGCTAACTTACAGTTGCGAAATTAACGGGGAGTACCAGATAGACGTACCGCTCCTCGGGATCTCTTATAAAACATGGAGCCTTTGGATTTACCAGATAAATGTCTATTTCCTCATCCTCCACAACTCTCAGCGCATCGATGAGGAATTTAGGGTTGAATCCTATCATCAGGTCTTTTCCCTGTTTCGTGATGTCGATATCCTCATTCATGCTTCCGATCACGGAATTAATCTTTAATTCCATGGAATGATCCGTTATATTGATGATAATAGGCTTCTTATCCCCCTCTTTTACAAGCAGGGTGGCTCTGTCTATGCAGTTTAAAAACTCTTTCTTATTGATTCTCACCTTTGTCTCATAGTCGATAGAGAGGATCTGGTCTATCTTAAAGTATTCCCCTTCTATCAGTCTGGAAACAACCGTGGTGTTGTCAAATTCAAATACCGCATGTTTCTGGGTGAAAAATATGCTGACATCACTGTTCATCTCATCCGGCAGTATTTTGCTCAGTTCACTTAATGTCTTACCCGGAACAATAACCTTTCGGGGTTCATAGGAATTTCTGAGTTCTATTTTTCTCACAGAAATTCTGAGACCATCCATGGAGACCACTTTCAATATGTTATTATTGATATCGAACAGCTCTCCGGTCATCAGTTTGTTGTTGTCATTGTCCGCAATGGAAAAAATAGTCTGCCTTATCACTTCTTTTAAGGTAAACTGCGTCATCACGATGCATTCTTCTCTCTCCACATTGGGAAGATAGGAAAAATCCTCTCCCGATTTTCCAATGATATTGAATTTTGCCTTTTCACAGGTAATTGTCATCTTGTAAGAGGCGTCCGTTTCGATTTTGACTTCGCTGTCCGGAAGTTTCCTCACTATATCCAGGAATATTTTGGCGTCGATGGCAATGATCCCTTTTTCAACGATATCTCCCTCTATAATCGTTTCAATTCCCAGTTCCATGTCGTTGGCTGTCAGTCTGATATCTCCTTTGGTAGAGTCGATCAGGATACATTCCAATATGGACATTGTAGTCTTATTAGGCACGGCCTTCGATACCGTTTGTACTCCGCTCAGAAGATTGGATTTAGAACATATTAATTTCATACAGTATATAACTCCCTTCCTGTCAAAAGCCAACATGTCCTGCAAGCAGGATTATTGAATCATACATAATTGTGCAGCTGTTTATAAATAATATAAAAAAATTAATAATATGTAATAATAAGGGTTGTGGATATGGGTAAAACCACTTCTATTATAGCATTTTCCACGTTAAAATGATAGTATAACTATGTTCATAATTCATTTTTAAGAGGTGGACAAGCAGGAAGATATTCACAATCTTCTGAAAGGTATCCGGCAGCCTCTTAGAATCATTCACATAAAAACCCGGATTATAAACATGTAATTCACAGCCTGTGTGTGAATTGTGTGGATTCAGGAGGGATTTATCTTTTTCCGGATCACATCCAGCTTATTTCTCAGATCTTCATTTTTTTCAATGCCTTCCCTTATTTTGTCCACACCGTGATTGATGGTAGAGTGGTCCCTGTCTCCCAGAATCTTACCCACACCCTGCAGGGAGGTTTCTGTCATCTCTCTGCACAGATACATAATAATCTGTCTCGGAAGCACAAATTCGGAATTTCTCTTTTTGGAGGTAATATCTTCAGGACGTACTCCAAAATGTTCGGAAACTACATCAATGATAAGCTGTGGAGTTACTTCCTTACGCTTGTCCGGGTATATGATATCCTTTAATGCCTCTTCCGCTACTTCTATTGTAAGATCTTTTGTGTTTATATTGTTCAGTTTGACAAACGCGATGATTTTGTTGAAAGCGCCCTCCAATTCCCTGATATTGGATTTGATATTGGTGGCAATATATTTAATAATCTCAGGGTCTATGTGACGGTCACAGTTCTCCGCGTTCTTCCACAGGATCGCCATTCTCGTCTCATAGTCCGGCGGCTGTATGTCGGCAATCAGTCCCCACTCAAACCGGGAGCGGAATCTTTCGTCCAGAATTTCCATCTCTTTGGGAGGTTTATCAGATGAAATGATAACCTGTTTGCCCGCGGAATGCAGCACATTAAAAGTATGGAAGAATTCCTCCTGGGTACTCTCCTTGCCGATGATAAACTGTACATCGTCCACCATGAGCACGTCTACGGTTCTGTATTTGTCCCGGAGTTTCGTCATGGCGGCGGCGTTACCGCTTCGGATGGAGTCGATCACTTCGTTGGTAAACTGCTCCGAAGTGACATACAGTACCTTTTTTTGAGGATTCTGTTCCAGTATAAAATGTCCGATGGAATGCATCAGGTGTGTTTTTCCAAGTCCGGCGCCTCCGTAGAGATAGAGAGGGTTATAAACCTCTCCGGGGGATTCTGCTACCGCAAGAGAAGCCGAATGGGCAAATTTATTGTTGCTTCCTACTACAAAAGTATCAAATTTATATTTGGAATTCAAATTTGAATTTTCATAATTGGTATGGCTTGCTGCCGCATGACCGTTTGATTTTGCGGACAGTTCATCCAGAGCGGGAATGTCTTTTTCCATAATAAAGGAAATTTCGTAGTTGTCATTGAACATCTCCGAGACAGCTACCTGAAAAAAGTTTTTGTACTTGGAAACGATATAGCTGGATGCCCCTGCTTTATCGTTGGGGATGATGACATTGACAGTATGATCCTTGACATTATAAAAATTCAATGGTTTTATCCAGGTAGTGTAAGAAATGTCCGTAAGATTATATTCTCTTTTGACAGTTTCCTTTATTTCTTCCCATCGTTCCTTGATCGATTCCATCTTTAACCCCCTGCATATCGCAGACACAGTCATACCTTTTCCCGCGGTTTTTCAGTATATTCAGGAAATCTTTCATGTTTCCTGATCAAAAAGCGTATCTATTATATCTTAATATAAACGTTGAAATATTTCAAGTAAAAACCCAGTCCGCGGACTTGGAAAGTTATCCACAAATTGTGGATAACATGGTTTATAAGTGGTGATAAAATGAAATGGACGAAGAACTGTTGTGGATAACTGCGACAGAGAGAATCATAGTAAAAAGATGAAAAACATGGACTCAGGGAGAATTTTTCACAACGAATAAACAGAATAGGAAAAAATTATCCACAATTTATGCACAGTCTGTGGATAGTTATGTAAAATATTTTCATGGTGGAATTTTATGTGGATATCCATGAATTGATATTAAAAAATTTTTACTATCCTCGAAAAACCCTTGACATTGCCGCATTTATCCAGTAAAATCAAATATGCTATTTTCCTGAAAAATGGCATTATTATAGTGCCGGTTATTGAAAAATAAGTTCACCTTATATAGATTAAGGTTTGGAGAAGGAGGTGTTTTTCGTATGAAGATGACATTTCAGCCTAAAAAGAAACCCAGAGCAAGGGTTCACGGTTTCAGAGCCAGAATGAGTACCAAAGGCGGGCGCAAGGTTTTGGCGGCAAGGCGTGCAAAAGGAAGAAAGAGATTATCAGTATAGGTCACAGCAATGTGACCTTTTTTTCTCTGAAAGATAGAGGTGCTTTTTTGAATGCAGTTTTCAGAGTCCTTGAAAAAAAACCATCAGTTCCGGTCCGTGTACAGGTTTGGAAAATCTTACGCAAATAAGTATCTGGTAATGTATTTAAAGGAAAATGGCACAGAATGCAACAGGATCGGAATCAGCGTGAGTAAAAAAGTAGGAAACAGCGTTGTGAGACATCGCATCACAAGGCTGGTAAGAGAAAGCTACCGATTACAGGAGAATATATTCAATAGTGGTTTGGATATTGTGGTCGTTGCGAGAAAAAGTGCTGCTTTTGCGGGTTACAGAGAAATAGAAAGCGCGCTTTTGCACCTTTCAAAGCTTCACGGAATCCTGAAAGAGGACGCCCGTAAGTGATTGGATTCAGGTATGAAGAAAATATTAGTTGCCATCATAAGATTTTATCAAAAGTATCTGTCACCTTTAAAAAGAACGAAATGTCCTTATTATCCGTGCTGTTCTCAGTATGGGCTTGAGGCCGTACTGAAATACGGCGCACTGAAGGGCGGATTATTGGCGATGTGGAGAATTCTGAGATGTAATCCCTTTTCAAAGGGAGGATATGATCCGGTGCCCTGAGAACAGTGCATGAGAAGATTGGAGATTTTAAATGAGAGTAATTGTTTTGACGAAGAGCACGACACCGATCATAGGATGGATCGCTCAACTGCTCGGCCTTATCATGAACGGCATTTTTAATGTGCTCGATTTTATAGGCATTCCAAATATAGGATTGTCTATCATTTTGTTTACTATTGTGATCTATCTGCTGATGCTTCCTCTGACCATTAAGCAGCAGAAGTTTTCCAAACTTTCTGCCAAGATGAATCCGGAACTTCAGGCAATCAGAGATAAGTATAAGAATAAAAAAGATAATGATTCTGTCATGCAGATGAACGCGGAGACTCAGGCGGTATATGCTAAATATGGCGTTTCTCCCAGCGGAAGCTGTGTGCAGCTCTTGATCCAAATGCCTATTCTGTTTGCTCTCTACAGGGTTATCAATGCTATGCCTGCATATGTTTCCAAAATAGGAAATGCCTTTGGTGCATTGGCGGATAAGGTTATTGAACTGAATCTTGTGGAAGAAGTAAAAGGTTTTGCGGAAGCGGGTCAGTATCTGAATAACTTTGATGTGAATGTAAGAAACGCTGTCATTGATGTGCTGAACAGGATGAATTCCGCAGATCTGTTAAAATTTGCCAGCGAAAAAGGGTTTGCCGATCTCCAGATAAATGGAAGTTATATTTTAAATCAGAATGTAGATAAGAGTACAGAAATAAGAGGCCTGTTGGATATCTATAACAACTTTCTGGGGCTGAATATGGGAAATTCTCCCTCTTACATGGTAAGCCAGGCCGTTGCGGTAGGCGCGTGGCTGATGGTGGTAGCCGCTTTTGCCATTCCGGTGCTCTCCGCGGTGACGCAGTGGATCAATGTAAAGCTGATGCCCCAGCAGGATACGGGGGATAATAAAACAGAGACATCCAGTCTGGCATCTTCCATGAAAGTCATGAATATGATTATGCCCGTTATGTCGGCTATTTTCTGTTATAATTTTCCTGCAGGTCTGGGACTTTACTGGGTAGCGGGTTCGGTGGTCAGAAGTATCCAGCAGGTGATCATCAACAGACATATAGATAAGATGGATCTGAGTGAGATCATTGAAAAGAACCGGGAAAAAAGCGCCAAAAAGATGGAAAAGATCAAAGAGAATCAGAAGAAATATGCAGAGTATGCCGCTATGAATACCAAAAAGATCGCGACAAATAATGTGTATACGCAGAAAGCAAAGGAAGCTTCTGAAAAAGCGGCAAGCGCGTCCGGCGCGCCTGCAAAGTCTTCTTCCAACGCAAAACCGGGCAGCCTGATGGCCAAGGCAAATATGGTAAAAGAATATAATGAGAGAAATAATAAATAAAACCGCTGATGCAGCAGTTTTGTCATGAAATATGGACTGAGCAAAAATGGAGGATTATAATAATATGGAGTATGTAACATTTTCCGCTAAAACAGTAAATGATGCTATCACCGATGCATGTCAGAAATTCACCGTGACAAGCGATAAACTTGACTATGTTGTTGTGGAAGAGGGATCCACCGGTTTTCTCGGAATCGGGGCAAAACCCGCGGTCATTCAGGCAAAGGTGAAATGTTCCGTAGCCGACAATGCAAAGGAATTTTTGGAGGATGTGTTCAGGGCCATGAATATGGTCGTGACAATAGATGTAAAATATGATGAAGCGGAGAGGAACATGGATATTGATTTGAACGGAGATGAGATGGGCGTTCTGATCGGAAAGAGGGGACAGACGCTGGATTCCCTGCAATATCTGGTTTCTCTGGTAGTAAACAAGGATGTTGAAGATTATATCAGAGTTAAAGTAGATACCGAAAATTACAGGCAGAGAAGAAAGGAAACTCTTGAGAATC